>CAXAGK010000083.1:0-11254 GCA_963968305.1 uncultured Rickettsiales bacterium
AGAAGCCGCACTTTTTGAAACGGGGAGGCCCATATTGATCGCGCCACCGAAGCTACCGTTCGCCCTCGGCAAGAACGTTGTTGTGTCTTGGAACGGGAGTTATGAGACGCCGCGCTGTATTAGCTTCGCCATGCCTTTGTTACGCGAAGCGGAAAAAGTAACGGTCTTACAAATCGAAGAAGGTATGGTCCCGGGGCCGACGGCCAACGATGCCACGATCCATTTGCGCCGCAATGGAATCAACGCTGAGGCTCTGAATGTCGAAGCCGGCCGCCGTACGGCGGGTGAAGCGGTATTGGAAGAGGCGGGGAAAATTGACGCCGATCTGCTGATCAAAGGCGCTTATACCCGCAGCCGTATCCGGCAAATGATCTTCGGTGGGATCACCAGTCATATTCTCGATGCGGCGGAAATGCCGGTCTTGATGTGCCACTAAAATGGTGTGGCGTTTTCTTGCGCACCGCACCATTCGGTCCAAATGTCCCGGTAGAGATCCTCTACCGCTCTGACATATAAGTTCGGATCTCCGACAGGGCTCGTGATTATTTTATCCCGCAGTGAAGATCGAAGTTCCTTAAGATAACCGCGTTCGCCAGCCATGCGTAGGGCGATCTCGATGTATTCTTCTTTGTTGGACGCGATAAAATCGTCGAGCCCCAAGGCGTGCAATGCTGAAGCGCCAAGTCTGCCCGGTATCGTATTTCCGCTCAGTGCGACAACCGGAACTCCCATCCATAGTGAATCTGCTGAGCTCACGCCGCCACCGTGTGGGAAGGGATCGAGCATGATGTCGACAAGGCCGTGTTTCGCCAAATGCTCAGGTTGCGGATTGCCGCCGAGGAGCTCGAACCTGTCCTGTTTAATACCCGCGGTCGCCATTCGTGCGTTGAATTCCCTAAATGCGGTCTCGTGGTCGAGTGCCTGACTTTTTATGATCAATTTTGAACTTGGCGCGCGATGCAGAATTTCGGACCAAGCATTGAGAGCTGCATCGTTCATTTTCTCGAGCCGATTGAAACTGCCAAATGTCACGAAATTTTTGACCAGGCACGGTGGCTCCACGACCTCGGGAGAGGGGATTGGAGCCATATAGGGCAAGTGACTCGGCAGAAATCGAATGGTTTCCGCGTACAAGTGATGCTCTGATTCCGGTGCTATGATCTCATCTGTCAAAAAGTAATCGATTGTCGGCAGACCGGTTCCAGTCGCGAAGCCCCAGGCGGTAACTTGCAGCGGTGCCGGTTTGCGCGAGAAGACCAATAACCTGTTGCCCGCTGAGTGACCGGAGAGATCAACCAAGATATCTATATTATCATCACGGATTTGGGCTGCCAGTTTGGCGTCGCCCATGCGGGCGCAATCCCGCCATTCGGTAGCCGCGGCTCGGAATCGATCTGTCACGTCGTCCTGTTCGAAATTGCATGCATAACAGACGACATCAAAATTGGACTGGTCGTACGACAACAACATTGGGCCGAATCCGTTCGTTGCGGAATGATGTCGAAAATCGGCCGAAACATAACCGACCCTCAGGCGCCGCTCCGGCATCGGGTCGTTTTCATGGGGACGGATTTCGCTCGCTAAAGACTTACCATGCATGTCATACCAGCGCCCGCGCTCGGCTTGATGGTCGCTTGCGTCATAAGCGGTATTGAAATCAATCGCATATAAGAAATTACTGTGACCTCGTGCGTGAGCCGGGTTGAGCTCGATAACGCGCCGGTATGCCGTTTCAGCACCTATATAATCGCCAAGTGCGCGTAAGGCGATGCCCAGGTTATTGTGGGCGTCGGGTAAATCTGGATTGATCTCAATCGCGCGTCGTGCCGCCGCTGCACCCTCGACGAGACGTTCGGTTTGATTGAGGCCGGCGGCAAGATTGACAAACGCCTGTTCGTGATCGGGCTGTAGCGAGAGTGCGCGGCGTAAGGCTTCAATCCCGTCTATCGCTCGTCCCATTTCGATGAGCAGACTGCCGAGATTTTGATATGCGTTGGCGTAATCGGGCTTCAATGAGATCGCGTGTTTGTATTCGACCTCGGCGGCATCGAAGTCGCCGACCTCCTTTAACACATTCGCGAGATTATTCCGCGCTTCCGGCGATTGCGGGGCGAGGTCCACCGCGTCACGGACCGCTGTAAGGCCAGCGTCGGTCTCCCCAGATTTTTGCAACAATAGACCGAGATTACCGTGGAGTACGGAATTCCGAGGATCAATTTGGATCGCAGCGCGGTAGCATGTCACGGCATCGGTTTGTCGGCCGGCGCGCTCGAGCATCGTTGCGAGATTGATGTAGGCCGGGAGGTAAGCCGGGGCCAATCCGATGGCCTTTCGCAAAGTCACTTCCGCCTCATCCAGTCGATCTGCTTGGATTTGCAATAGACCCAAATTGTTTAAATAGTCGACGCTGTCGCTTCGTGTCGTGATAGCCTCTTCAATCAACGCGATCCCTTCTTCCAAGCGTCCAGTCTGGGAATATGCGACACCTTTCAGATGCAGGGCATCGGGTTGTGCAGGGGTTATCGATAAAATTTGGTTATAGAATTTTATCGCTTCTTCGAATTGACTGGCGCCATGATGGCTAATGGCGGTTTCGAATAGATTGTCGACGTAGCCGGGTGTACCTGCGGTGGCAGTGGTTTTCTGGCGCTTCTTTTTGGCTTCTCTTGCGGCGCGACGTTTTTGTTGGCGGCTCACGATTTTACACACCATTCACGCCAAAGACGGCGATAGTGGCCCTCGACTTCGCGCGCGTACATTTCCGGATTACCAAGTGGTCGAGCTGCAAGTTCCGAGCGCAAATGAGTGCGTGCCGCCTGTATGGCTTGAGGGTCGTTCGCAAGTGTCGCGGCTATATCGATATAATCTGACATTGATTCTCCCACCTATTCCGAGTGTCCGCATGCGGTGAGAATGGATGCGGCCACCCGGCTGGGCGCCGTAGAACCGCGCGCCGCGATTACCGGCACGCCCATCCATAGTGTTTCCAGGGTTGTCACACCGCCATTATTTGGAAATGGATCAAGTGCAATATCCAATGCGCCGAACGCGGCCATATGTTCGGACCATATTTTTCCCCCCATGAGATTGACCCGCCCGAGATCGATATTCTGATCGGCAATACGTTGGTGCAGCTGAGAGACAGCTTCTGGGCTGTCGAGCGCGGCGTTCTTAAGAACCAGCCTCGCATTCGGTACACGTTGTAATACTTCCGACCATACGTGCAGCGTTTCGTCGACAATTTTTTCGATCCTGTTGAAACAGCCGAATGTAACGTGGTCGCGCGTCGACGATGGTGCCGCCAACACATCGGGCGCACCTTCGGGCGGCACAAAACTCAGCCCGCAGGACAATTCCACGACGTTCTCGGCACAATACTTGGCATCCTCCGGCGGCATGATAACCCAATCTGCTAGGATGTAGTCCATCGCTTTCATACCGGTCCCGGTGCAATGGCCCCAAGCGGTGATTTGAATGGGTACCGGTTTGCGGGCAAATACAGGCAATCGATTGCCTGCAGAATGACCTGCGAGGTCGACTAGTATATCGATTTTGTCGGCGCGTACTTGAGCGTCCAGATCGACATCTATTAATCCCCAACATGGTCGCCAAGCATCGGCGTTATTCTCGAATTTCTCAGTAATCGCGTCGCGTTGCGCCGATGTCATATAACAAAAAACTTCGAACTCTTGCCGATCGCGTTCGAAGAGCGCAGCGCCGAAGGTAATCGCTGCCGAATGATTTCGAAAATCACCGGATACATAGCCGATCCGAAGACGGCGATCAGGCGACTTCTCTTTCTCGTGCGGCTTCCAATGAACACTCAAGGAATCGACAAAACGTTCGGCCCATTCGCGGCGGTCTTTTTGTTGGTCCTCGAAGTTAAGGCCCGTATTGAAATCACGCAGAAAAATAAGATTGCCGCACGCTTCTTCGTAATCGGGATCGAGCTTGAGAGCGCGGTGAAATGCGGCCTCCGTGTCGCGTAGCCGACCTTGTTGGCGAAGAATTGTTGCTAAATTGGTGTATGCCTCAGCATTGTTAGGCTGCAGAGATATGGCTCGGCGTACAGTCGTTTCCGCCTCCGCAAATGCGCCTTTGCCCAACAACAAAGCGCTGAAGTTGGAATATGCCGTGACATATTTCTTGTCGAGCCGAATGGCTTTGCGGCACTCGGATTCGGCGGCATCTGTCTCCCCCATATAGAATAGCACGTTCGCGAGGTTTCCATGAAAACTGGCGAGATCTGACCGCAGTTTGATTGCCTGCCGGAGGATGGCGACGGCTTCCTCGTTGCGACCGTGTTGATAGAACAATAATCCTTTGAAATGTATTGCGTCTGCATTGCGCGGATTTTCCGCGAGGAGTTGATCGTAGATCACCTCTGCCTCTGCGTGGCAGCCCTCCTTATGGGCTTGCCGTGCCGCGGTGATGCGCGGCTCTTGGGAAACTTGTCCTTGTCGTTTGGCGGGTTCTGCCGTTTGCCGGCGTTGTTGGCGGTTCATCGGCTCTACCACGCCATCTCCAAAATTTCGATGATCTGAGCGGGGTCAGTGATCTTCCTTGGGTTCGTCCGTATCCAGCGGTCGTGCATCGAAGCTTCGGCGATGGCTTGAAATTGATCTTTTCGGACGTCGACATCCTGTAATCGGGTTGGCATGGCAAGGCCGTCGATCAGGTCTCTAACCGCTTGCGCGGCGGGCTCGCCTGTCCGCCCCAATGTCTCGCTGACGATCGCCTGCTGGTCGCCGTTTACGGACTCATTCCAAGACAGGACGCTCGGCAGCATAACGCAGGAAGTATAGCCGTGCGGCACATTGGCCGTGCCGCCCAACATGTGGCCGATGCCATGGCTCGCACCCTTGGTAACGCCGGCGGCACCACCGATCATCGACATCCAAGCGCCGATTTGACAATCGAGCCGGGCATCCAGGTCCGAAGGGTTGGCCTTGCAACGCGGCAGACCCGAGGCCAGTAATCGCAGAGCATGCCGGGCCGTGCCTTCGACATAAGGCTGCAGATTAATGGAGCATAAATCCTCGACCACATGATCGACGGCGCGCACCCCGGTCGACAGCCAGAGCCATTCCGGTGTGTGCATGGTGATTTCCGGATCGAGGATGACCACCTGTGGCGCCAGCAGCGGGTGGCGAAACATCTGCTTCATCTTCGCTCTGGAATCCGTGCAACCCGCACCGGCCGCGAACTCTCCGGCGGACAAGGTGGTTGGCACGAAGATCGATCGCACGGTCGGTGCCTTCAGGTCCGGGTGTAGAATACTACCGTCGGGTTTGCTGATCGAGCGGAGTTTATCGACTTCTTCGTACTGCACCGTGTCGTTGGCCAAGCAAAGACAAACCATTTTTGCAGCGTCAGTTGGCGTACCGCCGCCGACGGTAAGGATTAAATCCGCATCTGCGGCCCGGGCCTCGGCGGTAGCCTCCAGCACGTCGTCTCGTTGCACGTGCGGTCGCAAGCGATCGAATACACCGGCGATGCGCCCATCCATCGCAGCTTCAAGCCGAGAAAGGCAATCGGTCTCGCGCACGAGCGTCCCGCTCGCTAGGACATAAATCCGCGACTTGCCGAGACGCTCGGCCTCCGCCAGCACGGCGTCGACGAAGGGTGTGCCGAAGACAACCCGCTCGATATCCGGATATGTGAAGACGCCTTGTTGAGGCATGATTTCCCCTCGCTTCGGTGATTTAACTGTCGTCGTCGATCTGCTTCTCGTCCAACGAACGCTTCAGTTTGTCCCGCGCGCGTTTGTCGCGCTCGACCTCAGCTTTCGTCCGTCCGTGCTTGCGCCGATTGGCGGCAGCCGTTTCGGACTTCTCCTGGCGAGCTTTGCCTTTTCGGAAGTCGCGAAGATTGACGACATCGCCCATGATTATTCCGCCGCATCCTTGTCTGTCTGCTCCCATCGCTCGGCGGCTCGGTCATCGGCGGCTTTTGCCTCGACCCAGCGCGCGCCTTCATTCTGAGTGTCCTCGAGTTTCCAAAACGGGGCTTTGGTTTTCAGCCAGTCGATCAAGAAAGCGCAGGAATCGAATGCCGCTTGGCGGTGCGGGCTCGCGGTGGCGACCAGGACGATTTGGTCCCCCGGTTCCAGTCGGCCATAGCGGTGCACGATTAAGCTGGCCTCTAACGGCCAACGGTCGTTCGCTTCTGCCTCTATCTCTCTTAGCATTTTCTCTGTCATGCCGGGATAGTGCTCCAGCGTCATGGCTTTCAGCGCGTCCTCTCCGCCCAGATCACGCACGAGCCCGACGAAACTGGTCATTCCGCCGATCGCCGTATTCCCATTGGTCAGCGCGGAGAGTTCTGCACCGACATCGAAGTTTTCACTTTGGACCTTCACCACCATGCTCTATCCCCCCGTCATCGGCGGGAAGATCGCGACTTCGTCCCCTTGGGCGACGGGGGCGTCCGGTTCGGCGAATTCCTGGTTGACGGCGACGCGGATCGATTCGAAATCAGAGAGCGCCTCGGCAAAGTTCTCGTTCCGCCCCTTCAGCCATTCGATTAAGCCCGCGACATCGGTAATATGGGACGGCATTTCTACCTCTTCTGAATCGATACCCGTCTTCTGCCGCAGCCACGCGAAATAAAGAATTCTCATGCAAAAACCTCATTAAAGGGCAGAAAGTCGACCATGTTGCCGGATTCCAGAGACGTCATGTCTTCCGGCAATTCCACCAATCCGTCGGCGCCGACCAGTGAGGACAGAACGCCGGCGCCACTGGCGCCGTGTTTTTGGGCGCGCGATATACCGTCGGAACCAGTGAAGAGGCGTGCGCGGACATACTCCCTGCGGTCGAGTTTCTTCTTATGGCTGAAGTCCGCCCGAACCTGATAGACGGTTGGCGCAATTTCGGTTGCCCCTCCCAGGCGTAATGCGAGAGGGCGACCGATTAACAGGAAAGTCACCATCGCAGCTACTGGATTTCCAGGCAGCCCGACGAATGCCGCCGTCCGATCACCGGCGCGTATCTGGCCGAGCGAGACCGGTCGCCCCGGTTTGATGGCAAGCCGCCAAAAATGGAGCGTGCCGTTGTCTTGCACGGCCTTGCGTACATGATCTTCTTCGCCGACAGACATGCCGCCGCTGGTGACGATAAGGTCATGGTCGGTGGCGGCTTGGCGGATGGCATTTCCGATTTTCTCGGGTCGGTCCGGTAGAATACCAAGATCCTCGACAACGCAGCCGAGCCGTTCAAGCGCGGTGATCGAGATGAATCGGTTGGAATCGTAAATTTTTCCGGGGCTCAAGTCGGTGCCTGGCTCACCGACCTCGTCGCCGGTGGAGAAGACCGCGACAGAAATTTTTTGATATACCTGCAATTCGGTGCGCCCGACCGCCGCCGCCATGCCGATTTCTTGAGGGCGCAAGCGCAAGCCTCGTCTGAGCACGATCTGACCGGCGGTGACATCTTCGCCGGCCGAGCGGCAATTAGCACCAGATTTAATACCGGGTGCGATGGTCACGATGCCGTCTTGCTCCGTGCAGTCTTCTTGCATCATGACTGTCTCGGGTCCGGTTGGCATCGGCGCACCGGTGAAGATGCGGATGGCTTCTCCCCGTTTGGCCGCGCGCCCTAAGGGATGTCCGGCGGCGGCACGGCCGCCCACGGGCAGGTTTGTCTGTTGATCGGAGTGAAGGTCGGAAAAATGTACGGCATAGCCATCAACCGCCGAATTCGCGTGCGGTGGGACGTTGATGGATGACGTAACGTCTTCGGCTAGGATACGGCCGCTTGCGGCGCGGAGTGGAACACGCACTTCGTCGGCAACAGGAGTAACCTGGACCGCGAGTATGTCAAGCGCCTCCGATGTGGTGATCAATCTCTCCGCGCCCGCGAAGCAATCGTCACTAAGCTGCGCCATTCCTCTACGATCCGTTCAAGTTGCAATGCGCTATGACGAAATCCGCGATGCTGGGGATGTCGCCGAGATTCAGTACAGGTCGATTAATATCTGATAGCGCGCCGTCGCATGCAATCGCGACAATACTGTCATCTTCTGGGGCCAAAAGATTTTTGCCGACCGATGCTCGATAGACTTCAAGCTTTTCGTGGGGATAACTTTTGAAGCCCTCGATGAGTAGCAGGTCGACCGGTGCCATCTTGGAGACGAGGGTGTCGAAATCGGGTTCGTCTTTCCCCCGGTTCTCGTGCATCAGCGCCCAGCGATCCACTGAAGTCACCATCACTTCACTCGCACCGGCCTTGCGATGCTCGTATGAATCCTTTCCCGGTGTATCGATGTCGAAGCGATGATGCGCATGTTTGATCGTCGAGACCGAAATGCCACGTGCGGTTAAATCAGGGATCAGCCGGGTCAAAAGGGTCGTCTTACCACTGCCACTCCACCCTGCGAGGCCGAATATCTTCATTGTTTGATCCGGTTACTCCGCGCCGCCGGTGCGGCTGAGGCCGTCGGTCGGCTTCGCGGGTTGGTTCTGTTCCTCGGGTGATTCCTCATTCATATGGCGCAGGCCGATGGCGACATAGTCATATCCGGTAATCAGTGTCAGTGCGGCGGCGGCCCACAGTCCGACCTCTCCGATTGCGACCGCGGGAATCCAATCGGGAGAGGCTGTGCCAACGATCAGGAAGCCAAGCGAAAACATTTGTATCGTGGTCTTCCATTTGGCGAGACCGCTTACCGGAAGCCCAGTGCGCAGAGTGGCGAGGAACTCACGCAGGCCCGAGACGAGAATCTCCCGTGCTAATATAACCACTGCGGCCAAGATCGCTAAGCCGGTTATCCGACCGAACGCGCAGAGCATGAGAATCACGGAGGCGATCAGCAATTTATCCGCGACGGGGTCCAAGAACCGGCCAAAGCGCGATGTCTCATCACGGGTGCGTGCTAAATAACCGTCGAAGAAATCTGTAATGCAGGCGGCGGCGTAGAGTCCAAGCGCTGTCCATCGCGCCCATTCGCCTTCCATCCAGAAAAGTCCGATGATCGGCAGGATCACCAGAATTCGAGAAAGTGTCAGTAAATTCGGAAGGTTTATCATCGCATATTCTACCGAGTTTGACGCGTGCAATCACGCCGCTTCCAAGGCCTAAAGCTGCCGGAAGGGAAGATACTACTGATCCTCATGGAAGTGGCCATAAATTTTCCGTGCGACGGTGCCGCTGATACCGTCGACCGCTTCCAGATCGGCCAGTCCGGCACGGGCAACGCTCCGCGCAGAGCCGAAATGCATGAGCAATGATTTCTTTCGTTTGGCCCCAATTCCGAAGATTTCATCGAGCGGAGAGGCCGTGATCGCCTTCGAGCGCCGTGCGCGATGGCTGCCGATAGCGAAGCGATGCGCTTCATCGCGAAGACGCTGTAAGAAATAGAGTACCGGGTCGCGGGGCTCCAACATGATTGGTTTCCGGCCTGTGCGGTACAGGTGTTCGCGGCCCGCGTTGCGGTCCGGTCCTTTCGCGATGCCGAGCAGATGGACATCATCGATCCCGAGGTTGGCGAAAACCTCTTCGGCAATGGACATTTGGCCTCGGCCACCGTCGATGATGACCAGATCCGGCCATGTGCCGCCTTCGCGGTCGGGATCTTCCTTCAAAGCGCGCGTAAAGCGCCGGGTCAGGACTTCCCGCATCATCGCGTAGTCGTCTCCGGCGGCCTCTTCCGATCGGATATTGAATTTGCGGTAGCTATTCTTCTCAAACCCATTTGCGCCCGAGACGATCATGCCGCCCACGGGGTTAGAGCCTTGAATATGGGAGTTATCGTATACCTCGATACGATCCGGTGGGGCATCGAGATCGAGCCGAGTTGCGAGATCCTCCATTAAGCGGCGGTGAGAGGCGCTCTCCGCCATGCGCCGCGACAAGGCGTCTCGAGCGTTCGTGGCCGCGTGATCGACGGCGCGACGCTTGCTACCCCGCTTGGGGACAAGGAGTTGGACCTTCCGCTCCGCACGTATCGCCAAGGCGTCGGCCGTTAACGCGCGCTCGGTGGGCACATGGCTGAGCAGAATCAGTTTCGGTGGTGGATGTTTCTCGTAGAACTGCGCCAAGAATGCGGAAATCAGTTCTGGCGGCTCGAATCCCCTACCGTTTGCCGGAAAATACGCACGGTTCCCGAAATTTCGACCGGCTCGGAAGAAAAACACCTGGATACAGGATTGCCCGCCTTCTTGGTGTAGTGCGACAACGTCGGCCTCTTCCAGATCAGCCAAGTTGATATCTTGATGGGCTTGTACTTGGGTGAGTGCGCGAATTCGATCGCGGATGGCGGCGGCTTGTTCGAAGGCGAGCTCTTCGCTCGCCGCTTGCATTTGACCACCGAGCACCGCTTGTACGTTTGAGCTGCGTCCGGAGAGAAATTCGCGAGCTTGAGCCACGAGGTCGCCATAGTCTTCCGTCGAGATCCGGTCCACGCAGGGTGCGCTGCATCTCTTGATTTGATATTGCAGGCAAGGGCGACTGCGGGCCTGGAAAATCGTATCGGCGCAATTTCTTAATAAGAAGGCCCGTTGGAGCGCGGTGATGGTGCGATTGACGGCGCCTACCGTGGCAAAGGGCCCGAAGTAATGGCCCTTACGTTTGCGCGATCCCCGGTGTTTGACGATCTGCGGGAAGTCTTGGTCGCCGGTAATCAAGATATAGGGAAAGGATTTGTCATCGCGCAGCAGCACATTATAGCGTGGTCGGAGTTGATTGATCAGGTTGGCCTCAAGGAGGAGAGCCTCAACCTCAGTATGAGTGGTGACGAACTCCATGGAGACCGTCTCTGCGATCATGCGTTGGAGACGGTAGGGAAGCTTAGCCGGGTGGGTGTAATTCACCACCCGCTTCTTGAGGTTGCGCGCCTTGCCGACATAGAGCGCGTCACCCTGTTGATTGAGCATCCGGTAGACGCCAGGACCACCGGGCAGCGTCGCCAGGTAGCCCCGAATGATATCGGCCCCGGCGGCCAAGCCGCTCTTTGGTGCCACGCTCGGGTCCGCCGATCGCCGTTCTCTAAGTTCATCAGACATACGCTATTATACCTGATTGTTCCGGTTTGGGACTGCTCAGTTGCAATTCAGCGTCGGGAAATTGAAGCCGCAATTCAAGGTTCTTGTATCTATCCACTATTCTTGTGGATAAGTTTGTTGATAGGTTGGCGATTTTGTCCCAAGAGCCCGGATAAGCAAGGGTTTATACTTTTTGCTTTAAAAATGGGCAATATTCACAATGCATTGATTTCATTGTATTATTGTTGAAATTCACTTTAACTCTTTGTTAAC
>CAXAGK010000084.1:0-11200 GCA_963968305.1 uncultured Rickettsiales bacterium
CCATCCGCCATGGCGACGACGACGGATTCCTGCATGCCCATGACATAGGTGAGATCCGGATGGTCCTTCAACGCATGCATGATGGGCAATTCCGTCGTGCCGGGATTGCCGAACAGATGCGTGATGCCCTCGTCCTTGAGCAGTGACAGGAACGCCGAACGTCCGGTGATTTGATTTGCAGCCATGGGAAGCCCTCTCATGCGGTAGCCGAAAAAATGCGCCGCGCGGTCTTCAGCGCGGCGCCGTTAGATGTGTTGTTTAGCAATATAGGTCTTCGACCCCTTGGGTCACGCGGTCCAGTCGGCTGGGCTCATCAAATGATACTTGCGAATATATGCTGTAAAACTTTCCACTTCGCGTTCTATGTCATCTTCGTTCCACCCTAGGGTTGGCGCCACTAACTCCGCCGTCTCTCGCACCGCTTTCTCTGGAATTTGCGTATACCATCCGAGACCGGTTCGCCGGTATAGGATGCCGACCAGGTCTCGCGCATATTCTTTTTCGACAGAGCGTAGAATGTGCGCGTGCGTGACATCCGGTCTGGCCGCCAATAGCGATGGAGAAGAAGTCGCAGCATCGTCCTCGCCACCGAAGCGCAGCGCCTGTTGTGGTAGAGAAGGGCGGAGGCGCTTTCTAACGGCTTTCACCACGCGCCGAGCGGTTGGCTGGTGCATCATAAAGGCGGCCCAGGTCACAGTCAGCATGTTCGGAAAGCCTTCCTTGCCGAGATCATGAATAACGCTGTATGGGAGTCTCCGTCCCTTGGGGAGGTTGGGGTCGTAGTTGAGGGGTCTGACCCCCGCCCAGGCCTGGAGGATTTTGGACCGGTCCATGTTCATACCCGGCATAAACAAATTGATCTCATGGATCAGCTCGTCGATATCCTCATCTTCCGGCGTTACATCGTCAATGTCACCTTCATAGACGGTTTCGGTCGGGCCGATGTAGTGCAGCTTGCCCCAGGGAACGCACATGATGGCGTCGCCTTCGGAGTTTAGCCCGGCGATGCCGACCCCTTCGAATTTCTCAGGCAGTTGGAGGGCGATGGAGACACCCTTGACCCAAACAATCTGTCTTTTGGGTTGCGTCTTGGCGGGGTTCATCCCATTGACGCGATCGATCCACGCGCCGGTGAAATTCAACAATACTTTGCCGCTTACAGCTGCTTTGTCGCCGTCCTGGTTTTTAAGGGAAACTCGCCACACGTCGTTCTCGCGCTCAAATTCTTCCGCAGCTGTATAATTCAGAACAACGGCCCCCATCCGTTCGGCGTCCAAAATGCCGTCGATACAGATGCGCTCGGGCCAATGAAATTGGTGATCGTCGACACCAGCGACGCTTTGCAATTGGTTTCCTTGTCTCAGCCATTGAATGAAAGGCAGGCTTCGTGCGTCGTCGGCTGCATCGCGAGCATAATTCAGCGGTGTTTTGCGAAGACCGACAAGCTGCAGAAATTTGGCGCCCAGGTCGACTTGCCATCCGCGATAGTTCGACGATTCAAAAATAGGCAAAAGCAAACGGGTCGTGTGAACGCCATTTGGTAAAGAACGAATCATTTCGTCTCCGACCTGGCTCGATTCTCGCGCGGAACGGACATTCGAAAGGAAAGAGCTTGGCTTTTTTACAAAATCCCATAGAGATTTTGGCGGTGCCAGATATCGCAAGCCACTGTGAAGTAATCTACTAGACCGCGACGAGGCTCCTGACGCGAAATCGTTCTTTTCCACAAGAAGAACGCTGTATCCGGCGGCCGCTAAATGTTGAGCGGAACTTGATCCACTGATCCCACCCCCAATGATGACGACATCAAAGAGACGATCTTCCATATCGTGCAGTGACTTTGCGTGCATACGGCGGTTTTCATCGTTCATGAGGGTTAAATGAGGATCGCTTTTCCCCAAATCTAAATTTTCCGATCTAATTGAGTCGCGCGGCCGCTCTATTTCTCAGCCCGTCCGCTTCCTCCGATTTCCCGAGGCCGTCATAGGCTGTCGCCAAATCATAGAGAAGGCTCGGTGTCTCTCCTGCCTGTACGAGGGGCTCCAGAATATCACGGGCCTCCTCGAAACGTTGCCCGCGCATCAAGGCGTTGGTCAGCGTCAGGCGAAAGACATCTCGTTGCGCGTTACTTCCTCCGATCCGCCAGGTCTCCCCGATAACGGGGCCGATCTTATTGGCGGCTTCGCCATATTCCTCGTTTCGATAGGCGCCGAATCCCTCGCAGAGAGGACCTCCGATGCGTTCGAGGATGTCGGAATTAGTGCTGTTTTCCGCTTCGACGAAAGCATGTTGGCTCTGCATAAACCGCTTGAGCGTGCGTTGCCGGTCGACGGCGGCCATGGTCATTGCGAAATGTGCGTCAGTGAAGGCAATCGCGTGTTCGTCCGAGTGGCGCATCCACTTGTCGGCCAAGGGCTCCCAGCGGTCGCCTACGTCCAGGCCCAGCGATTCCAACCGCCACAACATGGAGCTGCAATCCATCAGTCGAGTGACCATGTCCTCGTCGCAATTCGCCATGCGGGCGTCGTAGATATCCAAGACCCGGTCAAACTGCTCTTTCTCCAGCAACGGTAGGCATAGATGCCACCATAAATGACCGCTGAGCCAGACCGCATCACGCCAATTGTCGACGGCGCTCTCCAGCCATTCGATGTTTTCTTCGCAACGCCCCTGCATCTGCATCACATGGGCGACGGCGTGGACGGCCCAGCCATCACGTGGCTCGATCTCGACGGCCTCACGGCCCATCTTCTCTGCCTCCGCATAGTCACCCGCTTCCTCCAGGCCGAACGCGCCCATGCCGAGGAGATACCCGTAATAGGGCATATTGTTGCTCCAGCTCGGCAGGATGGTTTGGACCGATTTTCTCAGCAGCCGGGCCTCGCCGACCAGGAAGTAGGATTCATGAGCGCATTTGGCCGCCATCATGTCGTGTGGATATTCGCACAGGATTTCGTCCCACATGCGGCCCGCTTTGGAGAACTCGCCGGTGGCGGCGACTTCAAAGGCGTCGATATGGGCTTGTTCGCGCGGGGTCACACGGCTGCGGCGCGCTCGGGCGGCGCGTAGTTCAAGGCTGACGCGCGGATGGCTTGGTCCGACGCCGCCGAACAGGCGCAGACATCCGGTCAAGCAGTACCCCATGGCGAAGTCAGGATCGACCTCCGCCGTGGACAGGAGACGTCCCACCGGCTCCACGCTGAACAGCATGTAATCGTCCATGGCTGCGTTAAATGCGTCTGCTGTATCGGGAAGTGAGGCCGTAAATTCCAACCCAAGTTTATCGGTTGCCATGAATTTTCCTCGATCCTAGTTCGCAAGCTGTTTCGGTTCTGCTGTTCACCGTTTCAAGCGAGCATACATCATTCGAAGTAGCCGAAAAGATTGGGTGGAGAGATTTTAGATGGCGACGTCGATATTTCGGACTTCTTTCTGCGAGCAATTGGGAATTGAGTATCCGATTGTTCTCGCGGGAATGGGTTCGCGTGGCAGGGCGACACCGCCGGCGCTGGTCGCTGCCGTGTCGGAAGCAGGCGGTTTGGGGGTGATTGGTGGCTCTGGGTTGACGCCGGAGGAATTACGCGACGCCATTCGCGAGACCCGGTCCCTGACGTCAAAGCCAGTGGGAGTGGATCTGATTCTGCCGGGAAAAGTAGCGGCTGAAGCAGGCGGAACACGCTCGGCGGTACGCGCGCAATTGCGTCAACGGTTCCCGGAACATGTCGCTTTCGTCGAAAGGTTGATGGAAAAGTTCGAATTGTCGCCGGTTGAAGTCGACAATGAATTTGTCGTCGCCAATACCTCCGGTGCGGACGGTGGCACACCGGGACAGACGAATCGCAACAATATCCAACAACAAGTCGACGTGATCATGGAGGAAGACGTACAAGTTTTCGCCGCGGGTCTTGGCGACCCCAGCTGGGTGGTGCCGTTGGCGCATGATCGGGATATGAAGGTCATGGGTCTGGCAGGTTCGCCCCGAAACGCGGAACGGCAAAAAGCCGCAGGGGTCGATATTATCGTCGCCCAAGGTTACGAGTCCGGTGGTCATACGGGAAAGATCGCGAACTTCCCGCTGATCCCGCAGGTCATTGATGCCGTGGCGCCGATGCCGGTATTGGGTGCTGGCGGAATATCCGACGGTCGCGGCATTGCCGCTGCTTTGGCATTGGGTGCGAGCGGTGCGTGGATCGGGACCGCTTTCTTGGTCGCGGCGGAATGCGCGATTGATCCACAAAACAAACAGCAAATTGTCGATGGTAGGTCGCAAGACTTCGATATTCGCAGAATTTACACAGGGAAAACCATGCGCAGTTATAAAAATTCAGCCGTACAGGCTTGGGATGAATCAGGTTTGGAGCCGCTTCCGATGCCATATCAAAAAATCATGATGGACGATTTTAACGCGTCGGCGGCAGCGGCGGGACGGTATGACCTGCACAGCAATCCAGCGGGTCAAGCTTCGGGCATGTTGGCGAGTGTTCGTCCAGCGGCGGAAATATTTGATGATTTGGTGACGGGAACCATCCAGGCGCTTGAGCAAACGCAGAGCGCTGTGGAGTTCTCCGCATGAGCGCGCTGCCATTGGAGGGAGTGCGGGTCCTCGATCTCTCGCGGATCATTGCCGGGCCGAACTGCACAATGCAACTCGCGGATATGGGCGCGGAAGTTATAAAGGTCGAAGTACCCGGCAGCGGTGATGATTCGCGCCGCATGAAACCGCCCGAAGTCGGCGGAGAAGGACATTTCTATCTGGCCTTTAACCGGAACAAGAAGAGCATCGCCATTGATATGAAGACGGATGCGGGGCGTGATATTGTCCTGAAGATAGCGGCATCGTCTGACGTTTTCGTCGAAAATTTCCGCCCCGGCGTCGCGAAACGCCTCGGTGTCGATTATGAGACGTTGCGCGAGCTGAACCCGCGCCTCGTCTATTGCTCGATCTCCGCCTACGGACAGGAAGGGATGATGTCGGACCGACCGGGCCTCGATCCCGTCTTTCAGGCGGAAATGGGGCTGATGTCGCTCTGCGGAGAGATCGACGGATCGCCGATGCGCCACCCGCTCTCAATCATCGACTTGTTCACCAGTCTCTACGCATCGACGGCGGTCTGCGCCGCCGTGGTCGATCAAAAGGCGACCGGGACCGGACGGCATATCGATGTGTCGTTGATGGGCGGCGCGATTTCGGTTCTCGGCAATGCAGCGCAATATTATTTCACCAGCGGTGAAGCACCGCCGCGCATGGGGAACGGCTTTCCGACCGTGGTGCCTGTCGGCGCCTTCGCGGGCAGTGACGGTGGGTTGTTCTATCTCGCCTGCGGCACCCAGAGGCTTTACGAGAACCTCGTGGTCAAAGCGCTTGAACGGCCTGACCTGAATGAAGACCCGTATGCGACCATGGGGGACCGGGTAAACCGGCGGGATGAATTCATGGGGTTGCTCGCCGATATCTTCAAAGCACAACCGCGAGATCACTGGGTCGAGACATTGCGCAAAGCAGGTGTTCCGTGCGGGCCGGTGCGCAGCCTCGAGGAAGCGCTGAACGCGCCGGAAGTCATTGAAGCGGGATTGATTCAAACCCTGGATCATCCGACGGCGGGTGCATTGCGCACCTTGCGCTCACCCATCGGGTTGCAGGGCGGGCTGGATCGCCAGGATTTGCCACCACCATTGTTGGGCGAGCATACGGATGAAATTTTGAAGAATGTTCTCGGATTAAATGATAGCGAGGTCGCGGATCTCAGATCCGACGAGGTTGTGGCCTAGGAAGGTTCCCGATGGACGAAATGCTGCCAGACGAAATTCGTGTGATCCGAGATAGCGTGAACCGCTTCATGGAGACCGAAGTCAACCCGGTGATGGATGGGTTTGAGGGCCGCGGTGAGTTTCCACGCGATCTTGTGAAGAAGGCGGGTGACGCAGGCTTTTACGGCTGCGTCTTTCCGGAATCCGTCGGTGGTACTGATCTTGGTTATGTTGCGGCAACAGTGGTCAGCGAGGAACTGGCGCGCAATGACGTGCGGTTCGCTGCCTGCAACAACCAACAGGGATCGACCTGTCCGCAATGCATCTACGCGGGCGGCTCAGTGGAGCAGGTCATGAAGTTCGTGCCGCCACTCTTGGCGGGTGAGACCATCGGCATGATGGCGTTGACGGAATCGGGCGGCGGTTCCGATGCGCTCGGCAATATGAAGACGACAGCGGTCCGGGACGGCGATGTCTATCGGCTGAATGGATCGAAAATGTTTGCCTCCATGGCGAACGAAACCGATGTCGGGATCGTCTTGGCGAAAACTGATCCCGATGCCGGCGTGAAAGGGGTGAGCGCTTTCATCGTCGAGCCGAAGAAATATCCAGGTTTCGATGCGCGGCCAATCGACATGCACGGCTTGTCCAAGGCTTTGCGGACCAATGCGGTATTCTTGGACGATTTTGTGGTGCCGGTGGAAAACCGGCTCGGCGCGGAAGGTGATGGCTTCAAGATTGTCATGCGGGCCTTACAGCCCGGCCGGGTGACCGTGGCGGCCAAGGCACTGGGCGTGGCGCGCGCCTGCTTCGAGGACGCGGTGACCTACGCCAATGAGCGTGAATTGCGTGGTAAGCCCATCGGTTCATTCCAGATGATCCAATCCGATATCGCAGAGATGGCGGTCGCCATCGAAGCCAGCCGAGCCTTGGTCTATAAGGCTGCGCAATATCTGGATGCGGATTTGCCGTCGAACCGGATTGCGGCGCTCGCGAAATATCATGCCTCGCAAACCGCCAAGATGGTGGCGGATAAGGCGCAGCAGGTCTTCGGCGGTTATGGTTTGGCCTTGGAATACCGGGTGTCCTGGTTGAAGTCTTATGCGGACCTGTTCTTTACTGGTGAGGGCACCGCGAATGTGCAGAAAATTTTGATTGCGGAAGATGCACTGGGTTACAAGGTGGCGGATCGGCATCACGGCCACACCGGGCTGCGCGATCCTCGCAAGGACGATATCGCCGACGAATTAGCGACGGCGTCCTGATAGGAAGTACCAGGCAATCGCGGCCAATTGTAGGCTGGTCCCGGCCGCCAATGCCCAGCTATAGGCATCCGGCACGAATGTCCCATGGGCCGTTTCCGGGAAAGACCCGATGATCAATCCAGTGAGCCATTGAATGGCGAAGACGGAGAGAAAGACCAAAAAATTCAGAGCACTGCTCGCACGGGCCGCGTACTCGGCGGGGAAATTCTCCGTCACGAGCGGGTACAACGCGTAGGCGCCGGACAACACCAGCGATGCGACGATCCAAAGCGGTGTCGCGAGGGAGACGATTTGCAGTGATAGAAGTACCTGGCAGAAAATGAACAGCGCCGTGGCGAGAAGAATAACCGGCATGGTTTCCTTCCCACGCCGTTGCAGGGTCTGTGCGATCCAACCGAAAGCCAAATTTCCTAGCGCATATATGCCAAGCATCGCGAGCATGACCCAAGCGATCTCACTGGGCCCGTAACCGGCCACATCGCGTAGCCACAATGGTGCCCAGAGCGTCTGATAGGCGCTACCGACGCCGACGCAGGCCATGGTGATCGGCGCGAATCGCCATAAGCCTGCGGAACGGAAAACGTGGCTGAAGGAGACGAATTGCTGGCCGATACCGGTTTGGCGGTCCGTTTTGGTTGCCGGGACCAGAAGAAACGTCACGGCGATCAATACGCCGATAGCCGCAGTCAGTCCGAGAAAGGCGTCTCGCCACGCGACTTGTTCCAAAACTTCGGCGAAGGGTACCGTCGCGATCATGCCGCCGATTCCGGTCGCACCGACAAGGATGGATGTTGCCATTGGCAAGCGGCCCGGCAGCCAGAGCGTGGCAGTCTTGATCCCGGCAATCAGGCTCGCTGACATGCCGATCCCCAACAGAATTCGGCCCGCGATCAATCCGCCGATGTTATCGGCATGGATGAAAGTCAGCGCGCCGCAAATTGCAGTCGCCAATAGGGTTATCATAGTCGCCTTCGGCCCGAACCGGTCGAGCGCTACGCCAAGGGGCAGTTGCGCCAATCCGAACGCGATGAAGAAGACGCTGGAGACGAGGCCCAAATCAGCCGCGTCGAGAGAGAACTCCCCGCTTAAGTCCGGCGCCACGATCCCGTTGGCGATACGGAAGACAAAATCAATCACCGGGTAGCACGCCAGCGGCACCAGGATCACGATACCTTGCCCGAGTGTCGGCGCCCTCTCGCGGCCCGACATCATGACGCCTTTATGCCCTGCCGAGCGCTAGGTCGCAGACATAAGGATTGCTTTGGCGTTCGCTTCCAAAGGTCGAGAGGGGGCCATGTCCCGGAATGAAGGTAACGTCGTCGCCCAAAGGCCAGAGTTGCATAACAATGGATTCGACGAGAGTGTCGTGATTGCCGCGCGGGAAATCTGACCGGCCGATCGATCCTTGGAAAATCACATCGCCGACGGCGGCGAGCTTCGACGGCTCGTGAAAGAAGATGACGTGTCCCGGCGTGTGCCCCGGGCAGTGGCGCACGGTCAGTGTTTGCTCGCCGATGATGACGGTGTCGTGACCATCGAGCCAGCGATCGGGTGTGAAAGCGCGGGCGTTGATACCGTATTTTTTGCCTGATTCCTCTATCTGATCAATCCAGAACTGATCTTCCGGATGCGGTCCTTCGATGGGAAGGTTGAAGCGTTCCGAGAGTTCGGCGACGCCGCCAGCGTGATCGATATGAGCATGGGTGACGAGGATTTTCTCCAGCGTCACGCCGTTCTGTTTAACTGCGCCCAGGATGTTGTCCAAATCGCCACCGGGATCGATCACCGCCGCCTTGTTAGATTTGGTACACCACAGGATGGAGCAGTTCTGTTGTAATGGCGTGACCGGGACAACCATGCCCCGCAAGCCGGTATCGGGATGCTGTTCTTCACTCATGACAAGAAGCGCAATAGCGCAGGAAGTGGTGAGGACGCAAGTCCTGGACATGAAAAAGGGACGACGCCGAAGCGCCGTCCCGGTCGTCATAGTATTCAGATCGTCTACCGTTTTCCTTTATCGTCGTCATCGTCGCTGTGGCGTGACCAGTGACGATAGAGGCGATCCTCCATCCACAATGCACCGTCGCCGTTGCGGTCAAAGCGGCGAACCATACCGGCCAGGCGTTCATCGATCTTGGCTTTGGATATTTGCGCGTTGCCGTCCGTGTTGAGGAACTGAAAGCCGCGAATTTTGAGAGGTTGTGTCAGTTCCATCCACAGACAGGCGAATTCCGAAAGCGACAGGTTACCGTCGCCGTCGGTCTCGCCATCGCCCGCACCATCGCGCGCGCCCACGGCGGTGACGTGATGTTGGAGAATAGGGGAGGCGGTGGGTTGCGTGCCGTCCTCTCATTGCCCGTCGAGGGTTAGGTGATTATTGCGACGATCCCAAACGCCGCTCGAACAAATTCGTCATGATCCGCCAGTGCTTCTCGTCCGCTTTGGGGGCGTAACAATAGCGTTTCGGAAAGCAAAATCCGTGTTCGGTGTCCGAATAAACTTCCAGCTTGTAGTTCACCCCGAGTGCATCGAAATGCGCCGTCAGCCGGTCGTTCATTTCCATCGGCACGTAAGCGTCGTTCTCGGCGACACCGAGATAGAGTTCGCCGGCGATCCGGTCGGCTTTCAGGTGTGGGGAATCCGGCGCGTCGCCGTGAAGCCGGCCGCCATACATCGAGACCATGGCATCGATGCGGTCGGGGAATTCGGTGGTGGCGATAAGCGCCAAGCGCCCGCCCATGCAATAGCCGGTCACGCCGATTTTGCCGGCCATGGCCCTTTCGTCATTGTCGACGAAGGTGATCATCGCGGCGGTATCGATACGGCTTCGCGCGTTGGTGTAACCGTTGTTCAGCACGTTCATGAACGCCTTTACCGGCTCGTAGTCTTCGTCGAACAGGCGGTTGGAATCGACATCCAGGACCCGGACCATGCGATAGTACAGATTTGGCAGCAGGACGATATAACCGTGCATCGCTAGGCGCCGTGCCATGTCCCGCAATTCATCCCGGATGCCAGAAGCTGGCATATACATGAACACGGCAGGGAAGGGGCCGTCGCCATCTGGATGTGCTACAAAAGTGTTCATCGCACCGTCTCCGGTCGGGATATCTATTTCGAAATCGATCATGTAGCGGCGTTCTCCATTGCTGGTTCGGGCACGGTGAAATAGGCCGGATCCATATAGACGGTCGTGCGTTTGGCGAGCCGGGGAATGCGCCCGCTGAAGGCCTCGCGCTGGTGCAGAAGGCGGGTATTGTCCCAAAGCAGAACGTCGCCGTTCCGCCAATCGTGGCTATAGATATTCTCCGGTCGTAGCGCGTGGTCCATCAGCGCGTCGAATAATTCACGTCCATCCTTATTCGATAAGTTTTCGATGGCGGTTGTGTGATTGGGGGAGAGATATAGCGACCGCTCGCCTGTCGCGGCATTTTCCAGCACCATATCGTGCACGACCTCGGGAGTGCGCCGGTCGATCGCTTCGGTCTCTTCGGCGGAAGCAGTCTCGCGCCGAAAGTTTTTGTCGACGTTTTGCCGCATGAAACTCGAGAGAGGAGCTTCCGTGCCGTATTTGCACCGTGCGCGCTTGCCGTCGACGGCCCGGCGTAGTTCGTCGGGTAAGGTGCGATAGGCGTGTGCCATATTGCAGAAAGATGTCTTCGCCGTGCCTTTAGGCATTTCGACGCCATAAAAGATAGATCCGCTTGCGGGATTCGCTCTGAAAATCAGGTCGGTGTGCCAGACGACCTCGTCATTGCTGAGCCCTCCGACTTTGCTGCCGTCGTCGAAGTGAAGATTGGAGACAAAGAAGAGTTCGGGGTTCCTGTCATCGGCGGCGGGATCGTCCGTGTTGATGTCTTTGATCGTGTCGAGATCGAGGGAGCCGAACCTTTTGCTGAACGCGAGTAAATCTTCCTCAGTGAGGCTTTGCCGCCGGAAGAGCAATAACGGGTCCCGCTGCCATGCCTGGCGGACTAGGCTGAAGGTTTCATCGTCGAGCCCCGAGAGGTCGATATTTAAAACCTCCGTGCCGAGATTTTCCTGCAAGGGACGGGTCTCTATACGTGACATGCTTGTCTCCGATGGCAATTGATATCCGGTTAAGTAGTCTTGATTCCACGCGCGAACCGTCGATCGTGCATTATAACCGAGGAGAGTGCCATGTCGGAAGAATTTGACGAAATAAA
>CAXAGK010000085.1:0-11186 GCA_963968305.1 uncultured Rickettsiales bacterium
CATGAGTTATTGATTATCGATGAACTCGGCTTCGTGCCGCTTTCCAAGACCGGTGCGGAACTCCTCTTCGAGCTAATCAGTCAGCGCTACGAGCGTGGCGCCACCATCATCACCTCGAACCTGCCGTTCGACGAATGGACGGGCACCTTTGGTGAGGAACGCCTGACCGGCGCGCTCTTGGATAGGCTCACCCATCACGTCCATATACTCGAGATGAACGGACAATCCTACCGCTTGGCTCAGAGCCGCTCTAAACGCAAACGCTGACCTCAACAATCACCGCAAGATATGACCAGGGCCCTGGTCATATCATCACACTACTGGTGGCGTTTTACGCCAACATACTGGACGGTTTTTAAACCGATATTGACAACGGGAATCAATTGCCGGGATCGTCCCCGTAGCGGCTGATCTGCATATCGCGGTGGATATAGACGTTCATCAATAGGCCGAAGCCGATCAGGACGCTCATCATGGCGGTGCCGCCGTACGAGATCAGCGGCAAGGGGACGCCGACGACGGGGATCAAACCCATGACCATGGCGATGTTCATGAAGAGGTAGAGGAAGAATGTTGTGATGACGCCCATGGCGACGAGCCGCCCAAAATGACTGCGCGAGCGCATGGCGATGGCGAAGCCGTAAATCATGATTGCGGCGTAAAGGGCGATCAGGAAGAGGCCGCCGACGAGGCCGAATTCCTCCGCATACATGGTGAAGATAAAATCGGTCTGCATTTCGGGCAAAAACCGCAGATGACTTTGGGTTCCTTGCAGAAATCCCTTGCCGAAAACACCTCCGGACCCGAGCGCGATTTTCGATTGCAGGATGTGATAACCGGATCCCAAGGGATCGCTCTCTGGTGAGAGAAACGTCATGATCCGGTTCTTTTGGTAGTTATGTAGCATTGACCAACCGACCGGTATCGAAGCCAGGCCGATCAAGCCGATCAGAATGAATTTCCAAATGCGAACGCCAGCCAGGAAAAATATCGCCGCACTGCCGATCAAAAGCAGCAAGGAGGTGCCAAGGTCCGGTTGGCGCAAAACGAGCGCCATCGGCGCGGCGACAAGCAGGATCGGGAATAAGAGTCTCGTCGGGCGCGTGACATCTTCGAGGCTAAGACGATGAAAATACCGTGCGAGCGATAGAACCAATGCGATTTTCATCAGTTCAGACGGCTGCAATTGGAGGAATTTAAGGTCGATCCAGCGCTGCGCGCCCATGCCGACGGTCCCCGCGAATTCGACGGCAATCAGCAAAATTAAAGCAATGGCATAGAAGGCGTAGGCGTATCGCAACCAGAACCGGATATCGGTCAGAGCAATGGCGAGCATTAAACCCATTCCGACGGCGAAGCGGACCATCTGGCGCTCCGCCCAGGGCGTGTAACTCCCGTTTCCCGCGGAATAGAGCATGGCGAAGCCGATCGATGCGAGCGCGCAGATCAGCAAGATCAGTATCCAGTTCAATTGCCAGAAACGTTGACCGGGCGTCATGGCGTTGGAATTCTGGCGGTCGCGCGTGCTCATTCCTTGCGCTCCGCATCCGCTAATTGTTGCGGTAATTGGAGGCGTTGTGTTTCGCGCAGAATATCCCTTGCGATCGGTGCCGCTGTCTTCGAGCCGGCACCGCCATGTTCGATCACAACCGAGACGGCAAAAACCGGATCGTCGACTGGTGCGTAACCGACGAAAAGCGAATGATCCCGCTCGCGCCATGGTTTCTCTTGGTTTTTCCGAACGCCGGATTCGCGTTCGACCATCGTAATGCGGCGGACCTGCGCGGTACCGGTCTTGCCGCCAAAGGCTTTTCCCGGCTCCTGGGTGCGAGATCTATAGGCGGTTCCGCGCGGATGATTGACCGCTTCGTCGAGAGCATGCATGACGAGCTCTCGGGACCGTTTGGAAATACCGGTGTGCGGGGATGAGGACGCGGTCGGGGTCTCGTCGCCGGTATCGATGGTCTCACGTGTCAATCGCGGCAAGACCGCGTAGCCGCCATTCACGGCGCGCGCTGTCATGATGGCGAGCTGCAACGGCGTGGTCAGGACGTATCCTTGTCCAATGGCCGCGATCAGGGTTTCGCCTTTCAGCCAGGATTTGCCTAAATGCTCCCGTTTCCAAGCTCTGGTCGGAATCATGCCGGCGCGTTCGCCTGGAATATCGAGGTCGAGCTTAGATCCCAAGCCGAGCTTTCGCGCCGTGGTGGCGATACGATCGACACCGAGTTTCAACGCCAATTCATAAAAATAAACGTCACAAGACTCCCGCATCCCGTCGACCATATTGACGAGACCGTGGCCGTGTTTGTTCCAACAATGGAAGCGTTGATCGCCGAGTTCGGTAAAGCCGGAACAGAAAACCCGATGATCCGGTGAGATGCCCGCTTCCGCGGCGGCCATCATCACCGCAAGCTTGAAAGTAGAGCCGGGGGCGTATTGACCCGAGATCGCTTTATTATTCAGAGGTGTATCGGGGTTTTCGATCAGCTCTTTCCAGGCCTTCGAATTCAGTCCTTCGTTGAACGCGTTCGGATCGAAACTGGGTGCCGAGACCATCGCCAGAATTTCACCGTTTCGGACATCGAGGACGACGGCGGCGGCCCGGCGGTAATCGGCGATTCGCTCGGTGATAAACCGCTGTAGTCTGAGGTCCATGGTCAAGACAATGCGCTTGCCGGGCCGGCCTTCGCTGCGTTCCAATTCCCGGATGACGCGGCCGATCGCGTTGACCTCGACTTGGCTGTTTCCGGCGGTGCCTCGCAGCGCCAAATCGTGTTGCCGCTCGATGCCGTTCTTTCCGATACGGAACCCAGGTAATTCCAGTAATGGATCTCCGGTCAAATCCTTCTCTGAGACCGCTGCGACATACCCCATGACATGGGCGGCAATTTGCCCGTCGGGATAATGGCGGGATTGTCCGACGTCGATGCTGATACCCGGTAGATCAGGTGCGTTGACTTCGATGCGGCTGACCTCTTGCCAGCTCAAGTTTTCCCGAACGGTGATCGGCACAAAGGCGCGCCGCCGCCGGGCTTCCCGCAATACTCGTCGGCGATCGTATTCGTGAACCTCGATCACGGTATTGAGGCGTTCCAGGGTATCCCGCACATCCAAGGCTTGTTCCGGTACCAACACAACGCGGTAATTTTGCACGTTTACCGCCAGCGGCGCTCCGTTCCGGTCGACGATGTGTCCCCGTGGCGGGGCCAGGAGACGGAGGTTGATACGGTTGTCATCCGCCAGCATTTGGTAGCGCTGAGATTCCAATACCTGAAGGTAATAGAGTCGTCCGCACAACACTCCCAGCAACGCGAGCTTGCCGCCGACTAGGACTGCCGCCCGACGTCCGAAGGATTTGGCCCGCAATTTTTCCGGTTGCATGGCCTACTACTCCTCTTGTGGGAGCGTACGGTGCACTTGCACGAAGAGCCATCCAAAAATCGGATACGCGGCGACATTCATGGCGCATTCATAAAATGCGGGCTCCGGCGCCAGCATGCTCGCATCCAAGAGGGAGGCTATGACCCATTCCATCGTGGCGACACATAATGAGACGATCATGAAGCCCCACCAAACGATAAAAAACGACTTACCGTAAAAAAACCGCACTTGGGAGACGGCGATGATATAGACCACGACAAGGATTCCAGCGTTCTGTCCAATGGGACCGCCGGACATGAAGTCCTGCAGCAAACCGACGATGAAGACCGCGCCGCTCGGCAATAGGGAGGGTCGGTGTAAGGCCCAGTAATAGATGGTCATCAATGCGAAGTTCGGTGAAATCGCGGCATAACCGGGCAGATGCAAAGGCACCAGGTTAAGGATCACCAAGACCAGCGATAAGAGAAACGGCGTCAGCTTCCGGGCAGTAAGATCGAGGTGTTGCCAAACGGCACTCTTCATCGATTTTGGCCGGCACCCTGGGTCATGGGTGCGTTATCCTCACCAATCACGCCATCGAGGCCATAATCCACAAGCCGCACGAACTCAAGCTGATCGGAACTGGCGAAGGTCTCAATCCGGATGCCGGCATCGCCGATTTCAGCAACGACGCCGATCGGCAGGCCGGTCGGGAACATGCCGCCGTGGCCCGACGTGACAATACGTGAGCCAATCTTCACATACGCATTGGCAGAGACAAAGGTCAGGCGCGGCCGTTTACTGTTGTCGCCGGCTAGCACCGCGCGGGCGCGCGAACTTTCGACGAGGACGGGAATACGGCTATTCAAATCGCTAATCAGTAAAACACGAGAGGATTTACCGCCTGTCGCGGCGACACGACCCAAAAGCCCTGCGCCGGTAATCGCGGCATGACCGCGTTGGACACCTTCGCGGGTGCCGGCGTTGACCAAAAGGCTGCGGATAAAGGGTCCACTGGAATCGCCGATGACGCGGGCCGCGATGGAGTGCGTTGGCGCCTCACCGGAGTATTTGAGCAGGGTGCGCAGTTGGTCGTTTTCCGCCAGCAATCTGCGTGCAGCGTGTTGCCACTGTAACAATCGCGCGTTTTCGGTTTTTAGGGCCGCATTGGTCTCACGTATATGGGCGAGTTCCCGGACGTGGTCTATGGCATTGGAGACCGTCGCTACGGGCCGGGAAAGCGCGTCGAGCACTGGCGCTGTCGAATCGATTAGCGCCATTCGGGTTTCCTCGAAGATTTTCGGATCCGTCCGACCGATCATCAACAGGCCGACTGCGGTGCCCAATAGCAACAAGAATGTGAACCGCTGCGCGAGGCTGCGCATCGGTGCCGCAACGCGGACGACTGACCCTGGTTTCTCCTTCACGTCGGCTCTCGGCTTATCTCAGTTAATGTCCAATAACTTCCGCAGGTTACGCGCTGGATATTAATACATTCTTAACCGTTTATTAATACATTCTTAAGCGTCTTCATTTCCTCGAGGCAGCGCCCCGTGCCCAAAGCAACACAGGATAAGGGATCGTCCGCGAGCGACACCGGCAGTCCCGTCGCATGCCGTAAGACGTAATCTAAATTACCGAGCAAAGCGCCGCCGCCGGTCAACACGATACCCTTGTCGACAATATCCGCTGCCAGTTCCGGAGCCGTATGCTCAAGTGCGACCTTGACCGCTTCTACGATCGCCGCCACGGGTTCGGCGAGACTTTCGGCAATTTGCCGCTCGGTGATTTCCAATTGTTTTGGCACGCCGTTCATCAGGTCGCGGCCTTTGACCTCCATGACCCGGCCTTCGCCATCGTCGGGCGGGCAGGCGGAGCCGATTTCCTTCTTGATCCGCTCGGAGCTGCTTTCACCGACCAGGACGTTATGATTGCGTCGGATATAAGCTATAATGGCTTCGTCCATTTTATCACCGCCAACGCGCACTGAACGCGAATAAACGATGCCGCCCAGCGACAGGACGGCTACTTCGGTCGTGCCGCCGCCGACATCGACGACCATCGAGCCCGTCGGTTCGGTAACCGGCAACCCGGCACCGATTGCGGCGGCCATGGGTTCCTCAATCAGAAAGACTCGGCGCGCACCTGCGGCCTCGGCAGAATCCTCAATGGCACGGCGTTCGACCGCAGTCGATCCCGACGGGACGCAAACGATGACTTGCGGGCTGGCGAAGCTGCGGCGGTTATGAACTTTGCGGATGAAATGCTTGATCATTTCCTCGGCTTGTTCAAAATCGGCAATAACGCCGTCGCGCAGCGGCCGGATGGCGTGGATGTTGCCGGGGGTACGACCCAGCATCATCTTCGCTTCATCGCCGACAGCCAGCACTTGCTTGCGGCCCTTCACGTCGGCGATGGCGACCACCGATGGTTCGTTCAAAACGATCCCGCGGCCTTTGACGTAGACCAGCGTATTCGCGGTCCCAAGATCGATCGCCATATCGGCTGAAATCATGCCAAGCAGTCGAGCAAACATCTTTTCGATTTATCCTTCTCGATTATCCAGGACGGGCATGCGCGCCGGTTTGAGATACCGTGGCGGGCGCCCCTTCGCGGTATATCTGTCAATAACGGCATTCGATCAGTTTTCAATTTATGCCCTAAATCAATGACTTAAGTTGTATTTCTCAGGTAACAGGTCAGAATGCTCTCAGGCCTCATCATGCTTTATGAGTCCTGAATCACAAAGTGTCAGCGCAATAAAGCAGGACTTAAGGTTAAGAGTAGTCCCTTAAATACCTTTGTTAAAAGGATTTTTTACTGAGATGCAAGAAAATTTCTTGCATGGAATCGCAGAAGCGACTCGGAGTCGCAGCCGGCGGCCTCATTGAGCTGCCGTCGGCTGCATATTCTGGTAGTCGTTTGTCGTTTAGTTCTTGGATTTATCGACGAGCTTGTTCTCCGACAACCACGGCATCATAGCGCGCAAACGGGCACCTACTTCCTCGCTGCCGTGTTCGCTGGAGCTGCGGCGCATGGCCTTGAGGCTCGGCTGGCCGACTTCGCATTCGGTCATCCATTCGCGCACGAAGCGGCCCGATTGAATATCGGCCAAGAGCGACTTCATGTTTTCCTTCACATGATCGTCGATGATCCGGTCGCCGGCAGAGAGGTCGCCGTACTCGGCTGTGTTGGAGACCGAGTAGCGCATGTCGGAGATGCCGCCTTCGTAGACCAGGTCGACGATCAGTTTCACCTCGTGCATGCACTCGAAATATGCCATCTCGGGCGCGTAGCCGGCGTCCACGAGGGTATCGAACCCAGCTTGCATCAAACGGGTGAGACCACCACAGAGAACCGCTTGCTCGCCGAACAAATCGGTTTCGCATTCCTCGCGGAAGGTCGTCTCGATGATTCCGGCGCGGGCGCCGCCGATGGCGGAGCCGTAGCTGAGGCCGATATCGTGGCAGTTTCCGGTCGGGTTGGCGTGTACCGCGAGCAGCGAAGGGACGCCGGCGCCGCGCTCATACTCGGAGCGGACGGTGTGGCCGGGGCCTTTCGGTGCGATCATGAAGACGTCAATGTCGTCACGGGGCTCGATCAGGCCGAAGTGAATGTTGAGGCCGTGCGCGAAGGCCAAGGCGGCGCCTTCCTTCATGTTCGGCTCAAGGTCGTCATAATACAGCGCGCGTTGGCCCTCATCCGGGGTCAGCACCATAATAATGTCGCCCCATTTAGCGGCATCCGCGGGGGATATCACTTCAAAACCGGCGGCTTCCGCCTTGGGAGCGCTGCCGGAGCCGGGGCGAAGGGCGATCTTGACCTCTTTTACTCCGGAATCACGCATGTTCATGGCATGGGCATGGCCCTGGCTGCCGTATCCGACGACGACGACTTTCTTCGATTTGACGAGATTGACGTCGGCATCACGATCATAATAGACGCGCATATTAATGGTCCTCTTGTTTTTGTTCTGGCTCAGTCGCGACGCGACGGCACGACCGCTATGTCGACCGATGGACGCAACTCGGCGCATACCTTGAGCACTTCGTGGATGTTGCTCGACATGAATTTATCGAACGGCGTTTCGTCCTCAACAGCATCGGCGTCAGCCGAAGGAAATGTCTGCTGCTTAAGGATATAGTCGAAGCGCGACGCCCATTTACGCGCGCCGAGGCGCGCCGTGGTTGAGCAATTGTCTACCATGAAGGAAACGCCCTTGTAGTCCATGTAAGGGTTTAGCGAGTCGACTGCCTCGATGATCGATTCGTTAGCGATTTCCGAATAAGGATGGCCGCGGTCCTTCAACAGATCAGCTTGCGCCATCATGCAGGCCATGTAGGTGCCAGCGGTCTCTGGATTGATCGGCGCATAGTTACGTTGGCTGTCGGCCCGTACCTCTTCCCCGACCACCCACATGTCGGTGCTGTCGATTCTACCCATCGGGTAGGTGCCGTGCCGTCGTGTCGCCTGGATCACGCTACGCACTTCGTTCCCAGAGGCGACGTCGTCGTAAATTTCCTCAAGGATTTCACGACATGGATGATAGGCCGCATTGTATGCTTTACGGAAAGCGACTTTCTCGCCGTCGTTGAGCTCTTCGTAGACTGATTTCAGACCGGATCGCGAGATCGACTTACTGATCGGTCCGGTGATCGATTCCGATGTATTGAGGTAAGCGTCGTCCTTGGCCATGCCCTGGCCGATATAGCGCGCATAAAGACTTTCAGCGATACCATGTACTGCGCCCAGCAGAATGCCGCGCTCACCGAAGATATCGGAACGGTACTCCGATTCCAGCGTGGTCTCGAACGTATAAGGAGAGCCGAGTGCTACGGACCAGCCAAGAGCATAGTCGGTTGCCTTGCCGGTGGCATCTTGGTGAACGGCGAAACTGGCGTTTATGCCGGCACCGTTGACCTCCCGGCCCTGTTCGTAGAGTCGGCGTACTGACGGGCCCATGCCTTTGGGGCATACAGCGACGACATTGATTTCCTTTGGAAATTCTTCACCTTGCGCCTGCAGATGGGAGAGCAAGAAGCCATGACTCAGGCCGAGCGTCGTACCTGGCCGGAAGGCGGCGAAGATCTCTTTGTAGTTCTCTGCGAAGGCCGCGTCGGAAATCAGAAGGAGCGACATGTCGCTCTCGCGGATTGTGTCGTACATCTCGCCGAGCGTACCGTCTGCCTCGGTAAATCCGACCGCCTCCGCTTCTTTCATGGAGGAAGATCCCTCGCGAAGACCGACTTTCACCCGAATGTTGGTGCCTTCAAAGGATTCGCGCAGGTTCTGTGCCTGCGCTGGGCCTTGCGACGACCAGCCGATGACGGCTATCTGCTTGATCCCATCGAACGCCTTTGGCAGCAGCGGGAACAGGTGGCGTCCGCCGGCGACGATGGTCTCTTCGCGGTCGGCCATTTTTATCGTGCGGGTTTCAAACACATTCGAAGTGAAGCTCATCTGGAGGTTCCTCGGTAGCGGGTTTAAGAATCAGAGAGTTTGCGTGCCGCGGGCAATAGCAACACTGCCACTGCGGACGACCTCGACCTGGCCGAGCTCGCGCATTAGGTCGATGAAAGCATTAACCTTGCCGGGCGATCCGGTCATTTGGAAAACGAATGAATTGGTGGTGGTGTCGACCGCGTCAGCGCCGAATATCTCGGCAATGCGGAGCGACTCTCGGCGTTCGTGCGAACGCGATTTTGAAATCACCTTGACCAGCGCCAAGTCACGCTCGACATGTGGGCCTTCCTCGGTGAGGTCGTGTACTTCATAGACGGGGACCAGGCGGTCGAGTTGATGGCGGATTTGGTCGATGATCATCGGTGTACCGGTGGTCACGACGGTAATCCGCGACTTAGAGGTGTCTTCCGAGACCGCAGCTACCGTCAGGCTTTCGATATTATAGCCGCGGCCGGCAAACAGGCCGATCACGCGGGCGAGGACGCCCGGCTCGTTGACCACCAAGACCGCGAAAGTGTGACGTTCTTCCTTATCGCCCATATCCAGAAAGTTATAGGCGGCACCGGGTTGTGTATTCTTTGCCATTCTCAAATCATCCGATCAAACGAGGACCATGCCGTCAGCCGACACGCCGTCCTTACCGAAGGCCTGGGCCTCACCGCCCAGTATCATTTCATTATGCGCCGAGCCCGATGGGATCATCGGGAAGCAGTTTTCCGTCGGATCGACGCCGACATCGGCGATCACCGGCCGGTCGACCGCTATCATCTCGCGGATCAAATCATCCAAATCCGCCGGGTTGGACGTTCGCAGGCCAACCCCGCCGAAACTTTCCGCGAGCTTCACGAAATCGGGTAGCGAATCCATATAGGTCTCCGAATACCGGCTGCCGTGGAGCAGTTCCTGCCACTGGCGTACCATGCCCATATACTGGTTATTCAAGATGAAGATCTTGATCGGCAGACGGTGTTGAATGGCCGTTGCAATTTCTTGCATGTTCATCATAAACGAGGCTTCGCCCGAGATGTCGACGACCAGCTTCTTTGGGTGTGCGACTTGGACGCCGACTGCCGCGGGCAAACCGTAACCCATGGTGCCGAGGCCGCCCGATGTCATCCAATGATAGGGCTTCTCGAATTTATAGAACTGTGCCGCCCACATTTGGTGTTGGCCGACTTCGGTGGTGATGAAGGTTTCTTGATCTTTCGTCAACTCGTACAGCCGCTCGATCGCGTATTGTGGTTTGATGGTCTTCTTGTCTTGGCTATAAGCGAGGCAATTGACGCCCTGCCAAGCTTCGATCCGTTCCCACCAAGCCCGCAGGGCCTTACCGTTCGTGCGCCGTTTCTTGCGCGCTTTCCAGGCCTTGGTTAGCTGCTGAATGACCGTACCGACATCGCCGACAATGGGGATGTCGACCCGTACGTTCTTGTTGATGGACGACGGATCGATATCGATGTGGATCTTCGTCGAGTTCGGCGCGAAAGCGTCGAGCCGCCCGGTAATGCGGTCGTCGAAGCGTGCACCAACGCAAATCAACGCATCGCAATCGTGCATCGCCATATTGGCTTCATAGGTACCGTGCATGCCCAGCATACCGACGAATTGCGGGTCGGAGCCCGGCAACGCTCCCAATCCCATGAGCGTCAGCGTGCAGGGATATCCAGTCATGCGCACGAAATCCGTGAACTTCTTGCACGCTGCCGGTCCGGAATTGATGATGCCGCCGCCGCCATAGAAGATCGGACGTTCCGCGTTGGCGATCAGCTCGATGGCCTGTTCGATAGCGGCCGCATCGCCTTTCATTTGTGGGCGGTAACTGGCGTGTTTGACCGTGGTCGGCGGCGAATAAGGACAATCCGCGAATTGGATATCCTTCGGCAGATCGATCACAACGGGGCCAGGGCGGCCGGTGCGCGCGACGTAGAAAGCCTCGTGCATGGTGGTCGCCAGAGCTTCAGTATCCTTTACCAGGTAGTTATGCTTTGTGCAGGGCCGCGTGATGCCGGTGGTGTCGCATTCTTGGAACGCATCGTTGCCGATCAGATGGGTCGGGACTTGACCGGTCAGGCAGACGATTGGTATGGAATCCATCAGCGCATCGGTGAGGCCGGTAACCGCGTTGGTGGCGCCCGGCCCGGAGGTCACGAGAACGACCCCGACCTTACCGGTGGAACGGGCATAGCCCTCCGCCGCATGAACCGCGCCTTGTTCGTGGCGAACCAGAATGTGCCGCAGCTCATTCTGCTTAAACAGCTCGTCGTAAATCGGTAATACCGCGCCACCCGGATAGCCGAAGACGACCTCGACACCCTGATCGATCAGGGATCGGATGATCACCTCCGCACCGGTCATGGTTC
>CAXAGK010000086.1:0-11127 GCA_963968305.1 uncultured Rickettsiales bacterium
GCTTCGGCACCCGTAACACCGCCGGAGACCGGCGCATCCAACATATCATATCCGGCATCCGCCGCAGCCTGGTGCATCTCACGCGAGGTCGCAACATCGATGGTGGATGAGTCGATCAGCAAGGTGCCGGGATCGATGCTCGCGAGCACTTCGCCGTTGCCCGTATAAACGTCGCTGACATGGCGTCCCGCCGGCAACATCGTGACAACGGCATCAACGCTGCTTACCGCATCAGCTGGGCTCGATGCTTGCGCAGCACCCGCATTCACGATCCGGCTCAACGTCTGTCCGACCAAATCGAACGCCTTTACCTTGTGTCCGTCCCTGATCAAGTTCTGCGCCATGGGACCGCCCATATTGCCGACGCCGATGAAACCGATTTTCGCCATGTCTTCTCTCCCTCAGATGTCGCCGCCCATGTTGCGACGAATTATTTTGCGGTTATTCTATGTGCCCCGCCACGGTGGAGCAAAGCCGTTGATCCCACATGCTCAAGTGGGAAACGTCAGGTCGCGATCCCCGAGTGGTGCGAAATACGTCTCCACATCGCGTTCGGATAGATCGGAAAGCGCCGCCGGTGACCATTTCGGCGACATGTCCTTATCAACGACAACAGCCCGAACCCCTTCAAAGAAATCTCCGCCCTCCATCAGGTGCTGCGAAATGCGGTATTCCATGATCATGCAATCGTCGAAATTCAGACGCGCGCCCAGGCGCAATTGCCTGTGGGAAATCTTCTGACTGGTTGGCGATTTTCCGGCCATGATGGAGAGTTGTTTCTCCGCCCATTCGCCACCTTCTCTTTCCAGGGCCGCGATGATGGCTTCGACCGAATCGCCCGCGAAACATCGGTCGATGGCATCGCGTAGCACCGCGAGGGGCGATTCGCTCGGCACTTCAGAGTTTCGAGAGACCGTTTCCTCGACACCACTGCCGCCGCGCAAGGCGTCAATCAGCCCGTCGTGCCGGTCGTTCGGGATATACGCGTCGCAAATGCCTGCATAAACACAATCCGCCGCCTTGAGCCGCGCGCCCGTCATCGCCATGAACATGCCGATTTCACCCGGCAAACGCGGCAGGAACCAACTCCCCCCCACATCCGGAAACAGCCCGATGCCCGTCTCCGGCATTGCGAACATGGTGTTATCGGCCGCAATACGGGTTCCGGCGTGAACGGACAAGCCAACGCCACCGCCCATGGTAATGCCATCCATGAGCGCGACATACGGTTTTGGATAATTGTGAATGCGCCGATTGAGGCGATATTCCTCGCGGAAAAATTCTTGGTGCACCGCGCATCCGAGCGTGCCGTCATAGAGCTTCTGCACGTCGCCGCCAGCACAAAAAGCCTTGTCACCCGCTCCTCGCACCACAACGGCGCGTACCGCGTCGTCCGCTTCCCAAGCCGCAAGCTGCGGATCGAACACCCGCACCATATCGAGGGTCAGCGCGTTGAGAGCGCCTGGGCGGTTCAGCGTGACTTCCGCAACGCCGTCGCGAAGATCGAATAGTATTTCCGGATCGTCTGTCATGCGGGAGGTGTATACGGATTCATCCGGAAAACACCAGCGCCCGCAGTTGAAATCCTCAGCACCGTAAACGACACTTTCATTGAATGCGCAGCAGGCTCCTTTAACCGTCGAGCAGTTTCCGCGAAATGATCAGTCGCATGATCTCGTTTGTCCCTTCCAAGATCTGATGGACGCGCACATCGCGGAGATGTCGCTCGATCGGGTATTCCTTGATATAGCCGTAGCCGCCGTGCAGTTGCAGGGCGTCGTTGCAGACCTGAAACCCGGCATCGGTCGCAAAGCGCTTCGCCATCGACGCATACATCGTCGCGTTCGGATCTCCGGCATCCAGACTGGCGGCCGCACGGTGGACCATCAGACGGGCGGCTTCCAGTTCGGTCGCCATATCCGCCAGCTTAAATTGCAGCGCCTGGAAGTCGGCGAGCCGTTGGCCAAACTGTTTGCGCTCCTTCATGTAATCGCGCGCCAGCTCTAGGCATTTGCGCGCAGCACCGATGGAGCACGAAGCGATATTGATACGCCCGCCATCGAGCCCTTTCATCGCGATCTTGAACCCATCTCCCTCCTCGCCAATGCGATTGGCGACCGGGACCCGGCAATCTTCAAATATGACAGCTGCGGTCGGCTGACTGTTCCAGCCCATCTTGTGCTCGCGCTTGCCGAAGGAGAGGCCGGGTGCGTCCTTCTCGATGGCGAGGCAGGAAATCCCTTTCGGACTGTCGTCGCCGGTGCGCACCATGGTCACGTATACGTCGCTGCTGCCGCCCCCGGAAATGAATGCCTTGGCGCCGTTCAGCACATAATGATCGCCGTCGCGCTTCGCCGTGGTTTTGAGCGCCGCCGCGTCGGAGCCGGAGCCAGGTTCGGTCAGGCAGTAGCTCGCAAAATGCTCCATGCTCATGAGCTTGGGGAGGAACCGCGCGCGCTGCTCGTCATTGCCGAAGCTGTCGATCATCCAGCTCGCCATGTTGTGGATGGAAATATAGGCTGAGGTCGACGTACAGCCCGCTGCCAACTCTTCGAAAATCACCGTCGCGTCAAGCCGCTTGAGGTCGGAACCGCCATGCATCTCGCCGCAATAAATACCGGCGAATCCCAGCGCCGCCGCCTGGCGCAATTCTTCGATGGGAAAGATTGATTGCGCATCCCACTCGGCCGCGTTCGGCGCGAAAACATCTTCCGAGAAACTCCGCGCCGCATCCTGAAACGCGCGCTGGTCTTCATTTAGTTGGAAATCCATATGACCGTGCTCCCTTGCCGCCGGATGATAGGCAGGGGCGGAGACGAGTCAATCGCGTGTATAGCTTCCCTTAAAGCGGATAGTCCCGTGTCGGATCGATACCGCAATCCACGATAAACTTCTTGATCTGCTGGACTTCCTGCTTCGGCAAATCGTGCTTGGCGTGATGGAAGGCGACCGTGTGACCGTTGAGTTTCACCGCGATCTTGCTGTGCTGGCGCTCCTCGATCTCCGCGCCGAGTTCCTGGAAAACGCTTTCCACCTGTTTGAGCGAGATATTGCCGCTGATTGGGTGGGCAAAAAGTGAATGTAAGATTTTGCAGTGTTTGTGGTTCACAGAGATGGCTCCTGTTGTTGAATCTCCCAACAGGGTAGCCGAAGGCTGTTTCACGTTCATTGACCCGGATCAATTGCCCCCGTTGTCACTAAACCGCACCGCGCGTAAACTCTCGCAAATCGTTATTTTAGGAGCCGAGCCATGTCCGATCCAAAGATCGTGACGCCGCCTTTCGGGCGCGATGAGACCACCATCAATACCGGAACCGTCAGCGAGACACCGGGACGCTATCCGACCGTTCGCATGCGCCGCAATCGCAGCAACGACGCGGTGCGCCGGATGGTGGCGGAGAATAAACTCTCGGTCGACGACCTGATCTGGCCGATGTTCATCGTCGACGGCGAAAACCAGCGCCAGCCGGTGGACTCGATGCCGGGCGTAATACGCTATTCGACCGACGTCATCGCGGAGACGGCGAACGAGGCATTCGAGCTCGGCATTCCCGCGGTCGCACTGTTCCCGTTCACGGACCCCGACGCGAAAACGCCGAACGGGCGCGAATCCCTCGATCCGGAGAATCTCGTCTGCACCGCCATCCGCAACGTGAAAGCGCAACTACCGGAGATGATGGTGGTCTGCGACGTGGCACTCGATCCCTATACGAGCCACGGCCATGACGGCGTCATGGACGGAGAGACGATTCTCAACGACGAGACCGTCGATATTCTCACCAAGCAAGCCTTCAATCAGGCCGAGGCCGGCTGCGATACCATATCACCCTCCGACATGATGGACGGTCGCGTCGGCGCGATCCGTCAGGTGCTCGATGCCAGCGGCTTCGACGATGTGCGGATCATGGCCTATTCAGCGAAATACGCGTCGGGCTTCTACGGTCCCTTCCGCGATGCCATCGGAACAAAGGCGGCACTGGTCGGTGACAAGCGCACCTATCAGATGGACCCGGCCAATTCCGACGAAGCGATGCGGGAAATCGCCCTCGACATACAAGAAGGCGCGGACATGGTCATGGTGAAGCCGGGCATGCCGTATCTCGATATCGTGCGCCGGGTAAAGGACAATTTCGGCATGCCGACCTTCGTCTATCAAGTCTCCGGCGAATACGCGATGCTGAAGGGCGCGGTTGAGCGCGGCTGGCTCGATGAGAAGGTAGTGCTGGAATCACTTTTGGGATTCAAGCGGGCGGGTGCCGATGGCGTGCTGACATATTTCGCCGTGGAAGCCGCAAAGAAGTTGAAGGCAGGTTCTTAACCGCTAGCAAACCGCCTCGAAGAATCGGCCAGCGCAAACACAATGCCAGGGCGTCATGCCTTGGTTGCTGTGAAAGCCAACGTGCCCGCCGCCGGGTGCCATCAGCAGACCGAGATTGGCATTCCGGGACCAATCGAAACGTTCATACGGCTCCCGTCCAATCCAAGGATCGTTACTGGCGTGGATCAAGAGCGTCGGCACCCTAATATCAGCGAGAAATTCCTGCGCGCTGTTTTGTCGATAGTAATCCGCTGCCCCTTCGAAGCCGTTCACCCGCGCCACGATTCGGTCGTCAAATTCGAGAAGGCTGCGCGCCTCGTCCAATGCCGTCGCCGGATCATCAGTCAATCCGCTCTCGGCCCATTGCGCCTTCATCCGCTTCAGGAGCCAATTGTGATAGACGGCGTTGCGCCGCCGTATTAATCGCACCGCCGATTCCGCTAGATCGATCGGTGTCGAGACAGCGGCGGCCGCGCGTATCGGAAAGTCGGGGCCGAATTCGGCCAGAAACTTCAGAAGCATATTGCCGCCAAGTGAAAACCCTATGAGCAACAAACCGGATTTGGTCATTGCAAGGTCCAGCGACGCCAGGACATCGCGCAAATCTTCCGTCCGCCCCGCGTGATAATGCCCGGTCGTCGTGGCGGCCGAGGGATCGGAGCCACGCAAGTTCAAGCGAAGTACCGGGAAGCCGAGATCGTTCAAATGCCGCGCCGCGACCACCATGTTGGTCGCTGTCTCGCACCCGGTCAGGCCGTGGATTAGAACCGCGAGCGGCAAGCCGTCCTCACCTGGTGTCAGCCGTGCGGCCAATCCCCCGCCATCCGCCAGGGGCAATAGCAAGCGCTCTCCCGCAAGATCGCCGGGCCCACGACCGCCACGCCTCGCAAAGAAATTCCGCAGTGTCTGTAAATCGCCGCCGAACCAGGGGCCGCGTTCTTGAAATACGGGAAACTCGACCTTAAGCGAAGGTGATGTTCTCAATTCTTCTATCGCGCTCATCACCCCCACCCTAACCCTCCCCCGCACGCGGGAGAGGGGATGTTACCGAGTGGCTGGATAGAGCTCCCTCTCCTGCGTGCAGGGGAGGGTTAGGGTGGGGGCTCACGCCGCCAGCCATTCTTTCACCATCGCGATTTGGTCCGCCGCCATCAACGCCGGCGCGTGGCCGCATCCCGCGACCTCCACCAGATCGGCCTTAGGGCCGCGGCGGGTCATTTCCTCAGCGTCTTCCCGGCGCAGCAGGTCGGAACTCTCGCCCCGTATCACCAAGGCCGGACATTGGATCGCGTCCCAATAGCTCCACATATCGGCATCCTCCAACGGCCCGGCACGGAAGTTGTCGCCGATTGCCGGATCGTAGCCGAGCGCCACCTTGCCCCCCTCAAGCTTGCGATGACTGGCCTCCGCCATGTGCCTCCATTGCCCATCGGTCAGCTCCCCGAAGGTTGCGTGTGTCTGACGCAGATAAGCTTCCAATGCCGCCATATCGTCAAAGTCGGGCGCGGTGCCCGTATAGCTCGCGATGCGCTCGAGCGCCGCTTTCGGTAGGAAGGGGCCCACATCGTTGATGATCAATCGCTTGATCGGATTGCCCGGGATCGACGCCATCAACATGCCGAGAATGCCGCCCATCGACGTGCCGAGCCAATCGACTTCCCGCACTCCCACATGCGCCAATAATGTTGCGAGATCGGCCAGATAGTTCGGATTGTAGTATTGCTTGCCGATCGATAACCAATTGCTTTGGCCACGTCCCGCGATATCAGGGCAGATGATTCGGTAACTCTCCTCCAACGCGGAGGCCAAGACATCAAAGTCGCGCCCGTTGCGCGTCAATCCGTGAACGCAGATTAACGTCCGCGCCGCATCCGGTGAGCCCCATTCTGTATAAGCAATTTTATGGAACCCGGTTTTCCCGAGGCATTGGACGGATTTTTCTTTCATCGACATGACGCGGCGTTCCGGCGTTAATTAGGGACAGTTAATGAATTCGCGACTTTCCCCGACAATGCAAGAACCGCAACAAACGACGAATTAAGTGACCGTCGCCGAATTCTTGTGTCGACTGCAGAACCACCTGCGGTCCGAGCGGCGCAATCATCATCTCTACTCCGCGGCACTTCGGCCGGCCGCACCGGCGAGCTGATGGGCGACGAGCTGAGCGTAGAGCCCACCCTTGGCCAAAAGCTCATCATGGGTGCCGGTCTCGATCACCCGGCCCTCGTTCAGCGCCACGATCAGATCGGCACCCCGCACGGTGGAGAGGCGATGAGCGATGACGATGGTCGTGCGATCCGCCATCAGTGCTTCCAAAGCTTCGCGGACCGCCTGCTCGTTGACCGCGTCGAGATGCGAAGTCGCCTCATCCAAGATCAATACCGGCGCGTCCTTCAGAAAAGCCCGCGCGATGGAGACCCGTTGGCGCTGTCCGCCAGAGAGCCGCATACCACGCTCACCGACCATGGTCTCCAAACCCTCCGGTAGTCCGGCAACGAAATCGCCGAGCGACGCTTGCTCGAGCGCATGCATCAACGCGGCTTCATCCGCGTCTGGGTTGGCGATCAGGATGTTAACTCGCAGCGTATCGTTGAAGAGATACGTGTCCTGGGCGACGAGCGCGATTCGCCAACGAAGATCGTCGAGCTTGTAGTCTCGGAGGTCATGCCCGCCGAGCTTGATCGAGCCCTCCTCCGGGTCCCAGAATCGCATCAGTAAATGCGCGATGGTCGTCTTGCCGGCCCCCGAAGGTCCAACGAGCGCTATCGTCTTCCCAGCTGGTGCGTCGAACGTAGTGCCGTGGAGTGCCCGGCGGTTCCCGGCCTCATATTGGAAGTCGACGGTGTCGAGCGCTATCGGCACACCGCCCTCGGTCTTCAAATCCGCCACACCGGGCCCATCTGTTACCGGTACCGGCTCACTGTCGACCGCGTAGAGCCGCCGCGTAGAGCCCAGTGTATCCGCCAGCTGCCGTCCGACATTCGAGATTTCCGAAATCGGCAGGAACGCGGCCATCGAGAGCAGGGTCAGCAGCGGCATGAAACCGCTTTCCAACCGGCCTGCATCGACGAGGCCCGCGCCCGCAACCACGACGGCAAGGCCGCCAAGACCCGTCGCCACTTCCAGCAAGGAGGTCTGGAAGGTCAGATCACGGAAGAATGGCAAGCGCACGTGATGGTGATTCTCGGTTCGCTCGATCAACTCAGCCCGGCGTTCGGACGTGCGCTGGAAGGCAATGATCTCACCCAGGCCCTGGATGGTGTCGACCGCATGCGCATTCAATTCACCCAAGGCTTCTCGTGCCCGCGAGCCTAACTCGTCGATGCGCCCGCGCATCAGCACTGGGTTCAGCGCGACCAGGACCAGGAACGGCGCCAGCGCCGCTGCCAGCACCCAGTCGAAGTAAATCAGCACACCAACGATGATGCTCGGGATCAGCGCCGCCACGAAGGCAGGGGCCACCGTGTGGGCGAAGAAATACTCCACCGTCTCCACATCGTGCGTTGCCATCGCCACCATATCGCCGGTGCGACGGCGTACCATATAGGCGGGTGCCAAACGGTCGAGCTTTTCGAAGAGAGCTATCCGCATTTCCGCCAATAGCCGGAACGCCATGTCGTGCGCGATCCATGATTCGAACCAGTGGAAGATTCCCGCCATCGGCGCAAGCACCGCCAGCAAGATCAACAGATCGACGAAAGGCTCCCCGGTCTTCACCGCCCGCACTGCGAGCGCGCCGACCGCGCCGATACCGATGAACGAGACCACGCGCGTCACACCGAAACCGAAGGTCAGTGCCAGCTTCCCTTTGTAGGGCACGATGTGCTTCATCAACTCGCGGATGGCGCCGGCCCAGCCGAGCCCTTCCGCCTTCACGATCGCGTCTGTCGCGGCAAATTGCGCTTCCTCGCTATAGGTCGGCGCATCGCCGATGCCGGTATCAAGCGGACCACCGCCGCCGATCACGACTTCCTGCTCGACACTCTCCTCGGCTTGCGCCGCCATCAGACGGTGATAGACGCCGTGTTTCAGCATCAATTCCGCATGGGTCCCGGTCTCGGCAACCTTACCCTCATCGAGCACCAAAATGCGATCCGCATCGATGACGCTGGAGAGACGGTGCGCAAAAATCAGCGTCGTGCGCCCTTCCATCAGACGGTCGAGTGCATCCTGGATAATGGCCTCGTTCTCGGCATCGACGGCAGAGAGTGCTTCGTCGAGTACCAGGATCGGCGCGTCCCGCAGAATCGCGCGGGCAATGGCCATGCGCTGGCGTTGCCCACCAGACAGCCGGATGCCGCGCTCACCGATCACCGTGTCATAATGGTGCGGTAATTTCGCAACGAACTCATGTGCATTGGCGGCCCGGCACGCGGCCTCAATCTCCGCTGCTGTCGCGTCAGGCTTACCGACCCGAAGATTGTCGGCGACCGTACCGTGAAAAAGATACGTGTCCTGGTTGACGACAGCGATCTGTCTCCGAATTGCCTCGAAGCTGAGATCGCGTAAATCATGTCCGCCGATCTTCACCGACCCCTTATCCGGATCGTAGAAACGCAGCAACAGGCGCACGATGGAGGACTTGCCGACACCACTCGGCCCAACAAAGCCGACCCGCTCGCCCGCGGTCACTTCAAAATCGAGCCCTTCATGCGCGGTTCGCTTGCCGCCGGGATAAGCGAAGCTCACGTTCTCGAAGGTCACTTTCGGCGTCACCTCGATGGGCGTTGCAGCGTCCTCTTTCTCCGTCACGATTGCCGTCGAATCGAGCAGATGGAAAATCGTCTGCGCCGAGGCTTGCGCCACCATGCCGTTATGCATGAGCGAGCGCATATCACGGAGCGGTTTATATACTTCCACACCAAGCATCAGGATCATGATCAAGGGGGCCAGATCCATGCTCCCATCCGCGACCCGGAACGCACCGAGCGCCAATGTGGCCGCGGCACCGACCGCAATCCCCGTATCTGTAATTCCGCGCGCCAGCGAGTTCGTCGCCAGCACCCACATGGTGGACTTGAACAGCTCATCCGCCTTGGCCTTCAAGGTCTTGGCGCGAGGGCCGCTCTGCCCGAACGCCTTCAAGGTCGCGAGGCCCTGGACGGAATCAAGGAACTCCGCCGCAAAGGCTCTATAGGCGCGCGAGCGACCGAGGCTGTTGTTCTTATCCCATGTATGGAAGACCTGCGGCGCGATCAAGGTGACCAGGGCGGCGGCGAGCATCACCAGCGCCACCGGCACGTCGAGGAACACCACGACACCGAAAATCAGCAACGGCGTGAGGATCGAGACGATGAGTTGCGGCAGGTACTGGCCGAAATAAATCTCCAACTGCTCGACCCCGTCGATCATCGCCAAGATGGCGTCGCCGGTGCGCTCGAGTCCGAAATGAGCTGGGCCCAGCTCCGTCACCTTGTCGAAGATGACCGTGCGCAAATGCACCTGCACCTTGGCGGCGGTGTCGTGCGCGATCATGGTGCGGAGATATTCGAGCCCGCCGCGCACAATCATCACGGCGGCGACGCCGATGAAGGCGGGGATCAACTCGTCGAGAGATACGCCCTGAAATACGCGGGCAATCAGCCACCCGAGTAGCGCTAACCGCGCGATACCGAACAGCACCGCCAAGATGCCGACGGCGACCGCGCCGAAGATGCGTCCCCGCACCCCTTTCGTGTAGCCCCAGAGTCGTAAATCGAAATACATATCTGTCGTCCCAATCCCATACGTCATTCCCGCAAAAGCCGGAATAACAGTTATTAGACACCGTCACTGCGCAATGAAATACCCTAAAAATAAATGTTGCGCCCCTCATGATTTCGAATAGCATCTATACAAATACGTATAGGTTCATTTCCTAAGGGATTCTGCCAATATCACTCAATTGGGACGACATGCGCATCTTCCTCGCGGTGGCGCGGGACGGCAGTCTGTCCGCTGCCGCGCGACATATGAAGGTCACGCAACCCACGGTCGGACGACGACTCGGACAATTAGAGGCGGATCTCGGCGCGCGCCTATTCGACCGATTGCCGGACGGGTTCGTGCCAACCCAGGCAGGCGAGGAATTGCTGCCCATCGCCGAGGACATGGAGAAGGCCGCGCACACACTGCAGCGACGCCAAGCGACCCTGGCGGACGCGGTCAGTGGTACCGTGCGCCTCTCCGCCTTCGAAGTGCCATCCCAATTCATCACCATGCATCTGCCGGAAATCCGATCCCGCCTGCCGGAGATCGAGGTCGAACTTTCGGTCAATCACGTCAACGCCAACCTGTCGCGCCGGGAAGCAGATTTGCTACTCCAGATTTGCCTGCCGGATACACCGGGCCTGATCGCGCGCAAACTCGGCGAATTGTCCTATGCGGTCTACGGATCGCGCGGCTATGTGGAAGCGACCCCAGCGGCGCGCGGCAACAAGCGCTACCAGGAGTGCGAGTGGGTCGCCTTTGACGACGACCATGTCTATTTCGCAGGACAGACATGGCTGCGCGAAAAACTGGCGGGCCGGGCTCCCGCCGTGCGCATGAATAACGGCCACGCGATCCATGACGCGGTCTGTATGGGTGCCGGCCTCGGCGTCCTGCCCTGCTTCGCCGGCGACGCCGACCCAGACCTGGTGCGCCTGACCGCGCCGATACAAGGGGCGGAAAGCGATCTGAATCTGGTCGTCCACCGGGATCTAAAACGCGTGCCGAGTGTTCGCGCGGTGATGGACGAACTGATCCGCCTCTTCAAACAAGAGGCACCGAGACTGGCTGGGCGCGGACGTCGAGAAGCGGCGGCATAGAAGGCTTACTGAACATTCTCA
>CAXAGK010000087.1:0-11103 GCA_963968305.1 uncultured Rickettsiales bacterium
ACCCAAGACACCGCCGCCACACCCCAAACCGAACACCGGTAGGCGTTGGACGTCCCGTCGAAACGGCATGCGCTCCATCAAGAGAGCATCAAGACTCGGCACAGCGAAACCGGTTGAAGATACTGTGACCAATCCATCGATTTCATCGGGCGATAACCCCGCTTCTTTGAGAGCCTCTGTAGCTGCGCTGGTTAACAAATCCAGAGCGTTTTCGACAAATAATTTCGTTCGGTCTTTCCAGCCGTGCTCTTGTTCGTACCATTCCATAGGGACACAAGAATAGCGCCGCTCTATACCTGCGTTCGCGTAGGCCCCTGAAAGGCGTTCAAAAGTTTCTGGTCGCTGCTTAAAGAGACGTTTGCCGAAGGCTTGAACTTCCGACTGCCCAATTTCAAATTGAGGAACGGCGGTCGCCAAGGAAATCAGGCAAGGGGAGGGCGCGTTGGAATTCTTATCGTTCATGTATGCATGTTATGCGACGGTTAGGCGTATTGATAAAGAAACAATTCTGCCACACCGGAGGTTCAAAGATTAGTGATGTCGGTCACAAATTCCTTTGGATGTTTGTTGTATGCGTTGAGCGCCCCTATATATGGCGTCCGAGAAATAGGCTTGGAAACTCTAGGGCGATAAAATGGCAATCAAAAATGTTATTGGCAGATCTTGTCGCAGACGCGCCAAAGCAGTCCTTAGAGTTGGCGTATTAGGAAAAATTCGGGCTTATTTCTTTGCCGGTATCCTGGTTTTGACACCAGTTGCGGTTACGATCGCGTTGGCGCTCTGGTTCATAGATTTTGTCGATAGCCATATCGTCCCGCTGATTCCGCATCATTGGAACCCGAACACATATATCCAGGACTATTTCGGCATTACTCTTAGTGTGCCAGGTGTTGGCGTTGTTGTTCTGGCGATCGCTATTACGCTCGTCGGCGCCTTGACCGCAGGATTTCTTGGACGGTTTATCGTTCGGACCGGAGAGAGAATTGTAAATCGAATGCCCGTTGTGCGATCGATTTACAGTGCATCTAAACAGATTTTAGAGACGGTCTTCCGCGATCAATCGGAGGCATTTCGAGAAGCAGTTTTGGTGGAATATCCACGCCGAGATGCGTGGACAATCGGTTTCATCACGGGCCAGACAATGGGCGAAGTCCAGGAGCGAACGCCTGATGAAGTCGTTAATGTCTATGTGCCGACGACGCCAAATCCGACATCGGGTTTTCTCCTCTACATTCCAGTAAAGGATGTGAAGCCACTGAGTATGTCGGTGGAGGATGCGGTAAAAATGGTGATTTCGGTAGGGATGGTGACGCCGCCCTATAATCCGGCGGCCGCGACGCGCAAAGAGAGTCTTTCAACGCTTGAAGGTGATGCGGAATTGCCAGAAGCGGATAAAAGCTCGGTGACATCGTCCGAAGCCTAACCGGATCGAAGGTTCAGCACCGCCGCGTCACGTTCGAACAAATAGAGCAGTACACGAAGCGACGCCCCTCGTTCCGATTGTAAATCTGGGTCGCGGTTCAGGATCAGCTTTGCGTCGTCGCGTGCAGCGGCTAATAATTCACCGTGGACCGCTAAATCCGCGAGGCGGAATGCAGGGAGGCCGCTTTGTCGAGTGCCCAGAATTTCCCCACCACCTCGTAGCCGTAAATCCTCCTCGGCGATTCGGAAGCCGTCTTCGGTCTCCCGCATAATCTTTAGGCGCGCTCGCGCCGTTTCCCCCAGCGGAGCCGCAAATAGCAGCAGACACGATGAATGGTTGGAGCCACGGCCGACACGCCCGCGAAGTTGGTGCAACTGCGCGAGTCCGAACCGCTCCGCATGCTCGATGATCATGACGGTTGCATCCGGCACGTCGACACCGACCTCGATCACAGTTGTTGCGACCAACACTCTAGCGTCTCCATCGGTGAATCGCTTCATTGCCTCATCTTTTTCCGCGGCTTTCATGCGACCGTGAACGACGGCGATTTGATCCCCAAAACGCGCTTTTAAATGGGCGTAACGTTCCTCCGCCGCTGCGAGGTCGATGTTTTCTGATTCCTCTACCAACGGACAGACCCAATACGCTTTGGCACCGTTAGACAGATGCCGATCAAGGGCATCAACGACCTCACTCAGCCTTTCCAAGGGGACCGTCCTGGTATCGATCGGTTTTCGGCCTGCAGGTTTCTCCCGCAGTTGCGAGGTTTCCAAATCACCATATGCGGTGAGGAGCAAGGTCCGCGGGATGGGTGTGGCGGTCATCACAAGAACGTCTACACCCTTCCCCTTGGCCGCTAGATTAAGACGCTGATGAACGCCAAAGCGGTGCTGTTCGTCGATCACCGCCACCATTAAATCCTGTAGTTGGACGGTTTCCTGGAACAACGCGTGTGTGCCGATGATAATATCGATCTCACCGGACTCGAGATCGGCGAGTATTTCCCTACGCGCTTTAGCTTTTCCACGGCCGGTTAAAACAGCAACTTTCAGACCAATGGCCGAGACCAGCGGTTCGATAGTTGCCATATGTTGACGCGCCAGGATTTCCGTCGGAGCCATGAGGGCTGCTTGGCCACCGCATTCAACGGCTTCAAGCATCGCAAACAGGGCGACAATCGTCTTCCCGCTACCGACATCACCTTGAAGCAAGCGCAACATCGTCGAAGGTTCCGCCATATCGGCAGCGATCTCGGCCAGGGCCATACGTTGCGAACCGGTCAATTCGAACGGTAGCGATTGCATCACTTGGCTGGTCAGTCGTCCATCGCCCTTGATTGAACGACCGGGGCGTTTTTTCATTTTCGCTCGGATAATCTGCAACGCTAATTGATTGGCGAGGAGTTCGTCATAGGCCAAGCGGGCGCGGACTGGTGTTTCTGCCGAAAGCGCGCCTTCGCCGTCGGGTGCATGCACCGTGTGCAAGGCAACCGACCAATTAGGCCAGTTTTGCCGCCCTAAATAGGCCGAGTCTTGCCATTCCGGTAGAGTCGGGAGGTCTTCGAGCGCGCCTCTAACGGCCTTTCCGAATGTCTTTAGTGTGAGCCCTTCCGTCAGTGGGTAGACTGGCTCGACCAAAGGCAGATTCTTTGCATCCTCCGGCGCTAGAATATAATCGGGATGGGTGATTTGCGTCTCGTCACGAAAGCGATCAACCGCGCCGCTGACGATTCGAAGCTCGCCTTCAGGCAAAATGCGGCGCAGATAATCCTCACGAGCATGAAAAAACACGAGCGTTAGGTCGTCGGTTCCGTCCGTGCATCGCACTCGATATGGCTGGCGTTTGGTGCGCGACGGTTCATGCGTTCCCACCGTTAGGGTTAGAGTCACGATCTTGCCGGTCTCGGCTGCGCTGATATGCGGTACGATATGGCGGTCGATGATTTCGCGCGGTAAATGCCACAGAATATCTACCACGTTCGGGCCGGTCAGGCGCTCAATCAACTTTGCAATTCGCGGACCGACCCCTGTCAGTGCCGTCGACGGTCGAAACAATGGGTTGAGTATCGGTGGTCGCACAGGTAAATCCCAGGTTCTCCGCTGACGCTTGATGAGTTTACTTCAGCAGGATGGAGAGGCAACGTGAGATCACTGTTTTACCCAACCGCAAAAGCGCCATATATGCTAATCGGTAAAGGATAGGGGACCGATGGACAATCGTTCTGAAAGCATAGAGATAAAGCGGAAGAGGCTGTTGTTTCGCAGCAAGCATCGCGGCACAAAGGAAATGGATATCCTGATCGGCGGATATTATGAGAAAAACATGGAAAGTTTTTCCCCCGAGGAATTGACGGATTTCGAGGCGGTGCTCGAGTACCCCGATGACGATCTGTATTCATGGGCGCTGGAGCGGGCACCTGTACCGTCGGAATTCTCATCGCCGGTCCTGCATGGCTTTATCGACAGCGTAAAGCGTCGTGGAGACGGCTCATCTCATTGATCGAGAACTTGTCCGAAACGGGCCGGGTTGTCGCAACGGGGGCGCCGGAAGGCTACGACGCGCTCGTATTGTGCGAGCAATCCCGTAAACGTCGGGTTCTGCATGTCTGCCGTGACGATTCGCGGATGGCGGCGTTATCTGCGGCCGCGCGGTTTTTTGCGCCGAATTTGGATGTAGTGGAATTTCCGGCTTGGGATTGTCTGCCTTATGACCGCGTGTCGCCCAATCCGGAAATAGTAGCGCGCCGATTGGATGCTTTGGGTCGCCTGTCGGTAAGTGCTGAAACGGGACTTGTCCTGACGACGGTAAGTGCGGTGCTGCAACGGGTGCCGGCACACGAGTTGTTCGCGAAGGGAGGCTTGGCCGCAACCGTGGGCGACAGTATCTCGCAAGCGGAATTTTCGACTTATTTTCAGCGCAACGGTTATCGGCGTGCCGCGACCGTGCGCGAGCCGGGTGAATTCGCATTTCGCGGCGGAATTATCGATGTCTATTCACCGGGATCTGAGCAACCGTATCGGCTGGATTTCTTTGGGGATGAGCTCGAATCGATTCGCAGTTTCGATCCGATGACCCAACGTACGGCAAGCACGACAGAGAGCTTTGTCTTGGGGCCGGTTAGTGAAATTGTGTTTGATTCGGAATCGATGGAAAGGTTCCGAGAAGGGTATCGATTGCAGTTCGGCCCCCCGGTGGGGTCGGACCCGCTTTACGAGGCGGTGAGCGCCGGTGCACATCATCCGGGCGTGGAACATTGGTTGCCACTGTTTAATTCTACGCTTGAGACTCTGTTCGACTACGTCCCTGATGCCCTCATCACCCTCGACCATGAAGCCGAGCAGGCTATCGACGCCCGTTTCGAGCTGATCGCGGATTTTTACCAGGCGCGGCTTGATATGATGCCAGCAACTGTTCGCGACGCCAATGACGACGTGCCGCCCTATAAACCGCTGCCGCCGGACATGCTCTATCTGAGTGAGGAGGAATGGACGAAGGCGGTCGATGCACGACCCGTTTTTGCATTTTTCCCTCTCGCTGCAGGCCCTCAAGGTGAGACGACCATCGACCTTGGTGGACGTCGTACAGGCGATTTTACGGAAGCTCGGCATAGACCGGACGTCAATCTATTCGACGTCTTCCGAGACCGTGTGAGTGGGGAGAAAGAGCGTAAGGTCGTTGTTTTCGCTTACAGTAACGGATCTAGGGATCGTCTTTCGGGGCTCTTGAAAGATCATGGTGTCCCTCGTGTCGATGTCATCGAGACTTGGGAAGAATTGACGGAGTGCCAAATCGGTTCGGTTTCAATTGCGGCTCTCGATATCGCGCGCGGTTTCTCTACCCCAGATATCTTGGCGTTCAGCGAGCAGGATATCCTTGGCGAACGCATGGCGCGACCGTCACGCAGACGGCGGCGAGCAGAAGATTTTATCTCCGAAGCGTCGAGCCTCGCGAATGGCGATTTAATCGTCCATATCGATCATGGCGTCGGGCGTTTCGTTCGCTTGGAGACGCTGGATGTCGATGGCAGGCAGCACGATTGCCTGACAGTGGAGTATAACGGCGGCGACCGGCTCTATGTGCCCGTTGAGAATATCGACGTGTTATCGCGCTTCGGCAGTGAGGAATCTGCTGGCCAGCTGGACAGGCTCGGCGGAGCCGCATGGCAGGCGCGCAAGGCGCGGGTCAAGGAACGCATCCGGATTATTGCCGAATCGCTGTTGAAGACGGCGGCGGAGAGAGAACTGAAACGGACCGAGGCGACAGAATTACCGGAAGACGGCTCATTCCAGGAGTTCTGCGCCGAATTCGCCTGGACGGAAACGGACGATCAGATGAGCGCAATCGAGGACGTCATCGGCGACCTTGGTTCCGGCCGGCCGATGGACCGTTTGATTTGTGGCGATGTCGGTTTCGGCAAGACGGAAGTGGCTCTCCGTGCTGCATTTGTCGCCGCCATGTCAGGCAAACAGGTGGCAATGGTTGTGCCGACAACGCTCTTAGCACGTCAACATTTTGCTACGGTCGTTGAACGCTTTAAGGGATTGCCGGTAAAACTGGGCCAAATGTCGCGCATGGTGAGCGGCAAACAAGCGCAGGCTGTGCGGGATGGCATTGAGAGTGGTGAGATTGATATCGTCGTTGGAACCCACGCATTGCTCGGAAAGTCTATCAAATTCAATAATCTAGGTCTGCTCGTTATTGATGAGGAGCAGCATTTTGGGGTTGGGCAAAAAGAACGCCTCAAGCAATTGCGCGCCGATGTGCACGTCTTGACGCTGACGGCGACACCGATTCCGCGAACGTTGCAAATGGCGCTCGCTGGGGTCCGCGAGATGAGCATCATCGCGACGCCGCCCGTCGATCGTTTGGCCGTACGCACATTCGTGCTGCCATATGATCCGGTGGTGATGCGAGAGGCCATTCAACGCGAACGGTTCCGGGGGGGGCAAGTATTCTATGTCTGTCCCCGCATCGCCGATCTGGATCATGTCCACCGCCGCCTGACGGAACTGGTCCCGGATGCGAAGATGGCGGTGGCACATGGTCAAATGCCGACTGCGGAGTTGGAAGAGGTCATGAGCGGTTTCGTAGAGGGCCGTTTCGACATACTGCTGAGCACGCATATCGTAGAGGCCGGGCTCGATATTCCTAAGGCCAACACGATCATTGTCCACAGAGCCGACCGGTTCGGTCTGTCGCAACTGTATCAATTGCGAGGGCGGGTTGGGCGTTCGAAGACGCGAGCTTATGCTTATCTGACACTACCACCAGGTCAGACGGTCACACCGGCCGCGATGCGCCGGTTGGAGGTCATGCAGGCCCTTGATACCCTGGGTGCCGGCTTCTCACTCGCCAGTCATGATCTTGATATTCGTGGTGCGGGCAATCTTTTGGGTGATGAGCAATCGGGACATATTCGTGAGGTCGGTGTCGAGCTCTACCAACACATGTTGGAAGAGACGATTGCGACATTGCGGGAGACTGGCGGGGCATCCGAAGAAGAGGCATGGACGCCGCAAATTTCGCTCGGCACTTCGGTTCTAATTCCAGAAAAATATGTTGCCGATCTTTCCGTGCGGCTCGGACTTTACCGACGGTTGTCGATGCTCATCGGACAGGCGGAAATCGAGGCTTTTGCCGCTGAAATGATCGACCGTTTTGGCCCTCTGCCGCAGGAGGTGGAAAATCTGCTTGAAGTGATGGCGGTGAAGCAACTTTGCCGGATCGCAGGCGTCGAGACCGTCGATGCGGGCCCCAAGGGTGCGGTTTTATCGTTCCACAACAACACGCCGCCAAGTCCGGAACGGTTGATTGGATATATTCAGACGAAATTCCGTTCCATCAAGTTACGGCCGGACCAGAAGTTGGTCTATTTGCAAGATTGGGCATCGCCCGACCTACGAGTGAAAGGCGCGCATAGCTTGCTGTCGGATTTAGCGGGATTGGTCGAGGGTTAAGCGTTACCCATCGTCTTTTGCAGCGCATCGGGTTTTTGAGCCAATAGCAGATCGAAGAGGGGGTAGAACGCCTCTGGCTCCTGCGCTCCAGATACCGCATATCGCTGATTGAGAATATAGAAGGGCACGCCTTGTATGCCGAGTTGACGGGCCTGCATATCTTCCGATTTGACGGCGTCGACGTCCTCATCGCTCTCAAGAAATACAGCCGCTTCATCCGAGTTTAGTCCGGCTTCCGCACTCAATGCGATTAAGATCTCGATATCCCCAATATTTCGGCCATCCAAAAAATATGCATTGAACAATTGTTCGACAATTTTGTCCTGCGCTCTGGACCGAGTTGCAAACCGGATCAAACGGTGCGCGGCAATGGTATTCGGCGTAATCTTGATCCGGTCAAACTCGAACTGGATTCCAGCCAGTCCGCCGACACCCGAGATATTGTCATAGAGCCGCCGCGCGTTATCCGGGTTGCCAAATTTCAGAGCTAGGTACTCCTCTCTCTCCATACCGTCGCGCGGCATCATCGGGTTGAGCTGGAAACTGTGCCAATCGATCTCAATTTCGATATCCGGACGGTTCGAAAGTGCCTCTTCGAGGCGTCGCTTTCCGATAAAGCACCAAGGACAAATTGGATCGGAGAATAGATCGATCGATATCATCTGCTAATTCGACATGTGTCGTGAAAACTCCGCATAGATCCTACAGGTTCGCTTGACATTCCGCCACATCTACCAACGATACGTGGAAACACACTGCGCACCTAAAGAGACGAAAGATCGAACTTGATGCATTCTCCTTACGATACCGATCTTGATAAAAATAGTGCAAATTATCAATCGCTTACGCCATTGACATTTCTGCGGCGCGCGGCAGGCGTTTATCCGGCGAAGATAGCAGTTATTCATGGTGATATGCGTTTGAGCTATGCCGATCTTTATCGTCGCAGCCGACAGCTAGCCTCTGCTCTGGCACAACGCGGCATTGGCAAAGGGGATACGGTCAGTGTCATGGCACCGAACGTCCCGGCGTTGCTGGAGGCGCATTACGGCGTGCCCATGATTGGAGCCGTGTTGAATGCGCTAAACATTCGTCTCGATGCGGCGAATATCGCTTTCATTTTAGATCATGCGGAAACTAAGTTCCTCATTATGGATCGGATGTTCGCGCCAATCATCCGCGAAGCACTGGAGATTGCGGATGCTAACCCTGTCGTCATCGATATCGACGACCCGTTGGATCAAAGCGGAGAGTTGTTGGGAGAGAAGGACTACGAAGCGTTTCTATTGGAAGGCGATCCAGAGTTCGATTGGCAACCGCCTGCGGACGAATGGCAAGCACTGAGTTTAAACTACACTTCCGGGACCACCGGTGATCCAAAGGGTGTCGTTTATCATCATCGCGGCGCGTACTTAAATGCGCTCGGCAATACCATCTCCTTCGGACTTAGTCCGGATAGTGTCTATCTGTGGACCTTGCCGATGTTTCACTGCAATGGCTGGACCTATACCTGGGCAGTCACAGCGGCGTGCGGGACACATATTTGCCTTCGTGCGGTCGATCCGGCGCTGATATTCCCTATGATCGAGGAGTTCAAGGTCACGCATATGTGCGGAGCACCGATTGTTCTAACCATGTTGATCCACGCCCCAGCGGCAGTGCAGCGCAGTTTTGATCACGGACCGATCGAGATCGCTACCGGAGGGGCCGCACCACCGAGCGCGGTGATTGAGGGTATGGAGAAGATGGGCTTCCGGGTCACGCATCTCTACGGCATGACGGAATCTTATGGGCCGTCGACGCTCTGTGCGTGGCAGTCGGACTGGGATGCCCTTGAAGGTGAAGCCAGGGCATCTGTGATGGCGCGCCAAGGGGTGAAATATGTGACCCTAGAAGATCAGGCGGTAATGGATAGCGAGACCATGCAGCCGGTTCCGGCCGACGGCGAGACCATTGGAGAGTTGATGTTGCGTGGCAATACGGTCATGCGTGGATATCTAAAGAATACCAAGACAACTGAAGATGCGCTCTCCGGCGGTTGGTTGCATACGGGCGATCTTGGCGTCATGCATCCCGACGGATATATCGAGATAAAGGACCGGGCGAAGGACATCATTATTTCCGGCGGCGAAAATATCTCGAGCCTTGAGGTGGAGGAAGTTCTCTACAAGCATCCCAAGATCATGGAAGCCGCGGTGGTCGCCCGACCTGACGAGAAATGGGGAGAGACACCATGCGCGTTTGTGACACCGACGGAGGAGGGCGGTGACCTGAACGCTGAAGATGTGATGACCTTTTGCCGAGAGAATATGGCCCGCTTCAAAGCGCCAAAGACAATCGTATTCGGGGACCTGCCGAAGACATCGACAGGTAAAATTCAAAAGTTTGTGCTGCGGGAACGCGCGAGGGAGATGTAGATGGGGGATAAACCCTTGGAAGGTAAAGTCGCCCTGATCACGGGTGCGTCGGCTGGATTAGGTAAGCATTTCGCATCCGTGATCGCGGAGGCAGGGGCACAAGTTGTCATCGCGGCGCGTCGTCTCGACAAATTGGAGGAAACCGCGCAACCAATTATCGATGCCGGTGGACAGGTGCATTGTGTGACCTTGGACGTCATGGAATCAGAACAAATTCCAGCGGCATTCGATGTGGCTGAGGCAGCATTCGGTACCGTGACCGTGCTGATCAACAATTCCGGCATCGCTGTTCCGGGCAAGCTCCCCAATGTTTCCGAAGACGATTGGGACTCCGTCATCGGCACGAACCTGAAAGGGGCGTGGATGATGGCACAGGAGGCCGCTAGGCGTATGATCGCTGCTGAGCTCGATGGGAGTATCGTCAATCTCGCGTCCGTCTTGGCATTCCGTGCCCAAAAGGCCCTGTCGACGTATTCCATCTCGAAGGCTGCGGTCGCACAGATGACCCGGACGATGGCCAGTGAACTGGCGCCGCACGGCATTCGTGTGAATGCGATGGCGCCGGGTTACATCGCGACGGATATGAACAGCGCGTTTCTGTATTCGCCTCGCGGCCAGGAAATGATGCGGCAAGTGCCGACCGGACGGTACGGTGAAGCTGGAGAGCTGGATGAATGCCTCTTGATGCTGTCCGGCGATCGTTCGAAATACTTAACGGGCGCGGTCATCCCGATTGACGGGGGGCATGCCTTAGCCATCCGGGATTAAGGACAACTAGTCCTCTATCACGGTAGTTCTGCGCGAACGATCTCCGTCCAATAGGCTACGCCGCGCGCAGTGATTTCGTCGTTGAAGTCGTAGCGGGGCGCATGGACGAATTCGTCCGGGCCGGTCATTCCGTTGCCGATAAACACATAGCACCCAGGCACTTTCTCCAGCATAAAAGAGAAATCTTCGCTACCCGATAATGGCTGCATATTTGGAATGACGTTTTCTTCACCGACGGCTTCCTTGGCGGCGAGGAGGGAGATTTCCGCCTGTTCGGTCCAATTAACGGTCGGCGGATACCCTCGGCGATAGTGCACCTCTGCCTCGCAATTAAAGACCGCCGCTATGGATTTTGCCATCTCGCCGACGCGTCGTTCCAACAGATCGCGAACTTCCGGTTTGAAGGATCGGATGCGGCCGCCGAGATGCACTTCAGCTGGAATGATATTGAGCGACCCGGGATCACCCCCGTTGATATGGCCGACGCTGACAACTCCCGCTTCCAGTGGATTGATTTCTCGGCTGACCAGCGTCTGGG
>CAXAGK010000088.1:0-11072 GCA_963968305.1 uncultured Rickettsiales bacterium
GTCCGAAAGTCGGAAGAAATAGCTCGGCTCCTCGACCCATTCGACTTCCGCGCCGGTGGGGGCGATTTTCTTACCGCCAGGACCGTCCTCCAATTCCGCCTCGGTATAGAACGCCTCATCGCGTACCGCATACCAGCCTGCATACTTGTCGAGGTAGATATTGTCGCGTCCCTGGGGCGACTTTCGATCCGCGATTGCCTTCCAGATCGCCTGACATGATGAGATGTGACGAGGCTCAGTCGTACGGATAAAATCATCATAGCTGAAGTTCATAACATCGGCTAAGTGGCGGAAATTTTTAGATATTTCATCTGTAAAGCTTTGCGGATCGATACCCTTCGCGGCTGCCGCTTTTTCGACCTTCTGACCGTGTTCATCTGTTCCGGTCAAGAACCTAACGTCATGTCCGTCCGACCGCATGAACCGAGCAAGCACATCGCAGGCGAGCGTGGTGTAGGCATGGCCAATATGCGGTGCATCGTTGACGTAGTAGATTGGTGTCGTTACGTAAAAACGCGGCATAGCCTCGCCTCGCTCTCTCTAACGCCCCGGGGCGTTGGTTGCCGCACCGGAGACATGGAGAAAAGCGTTTAAAATTACATGTTTTCGATCGAGTCCAAGCCCGCTCGCTTGGGCGAAAAGAACGCGGACCTTTTCCCATACATCCAGCCAGCGATCAAGTTCCCCGCCGGGTTTCGCGGCGCTACCCGCCCGCCCCATCTCAACGATATGGTCCGAAATCGATCGCTCCATCAGCCGTGTAAACAGATCGAACGTCTCTTCTTGGCCTTTTTTTGTCATGCGATCGCAGAAAGAATCCAAATCGCGGTCAAATGTCGCGCCGCGCCGCGCCATTAACGCTTGGATATCGCGGTATAGAGTCAATCCGTCCATTTGCACGATGCGAGAAGCGTCGCCAATGCTTCCATCCGATAACGCAGTCAGGAGCTCGATATCCGCACCGCCGACACTAATGCCCAATGCATCAAGCGCCGTGGCCATTTCCAGGGCCGACAAAGCCGACAATTGGACGAAATGACACCGGGACCGGATCGTCGGCAACAAGCGGCCGGGTGCATGTGAAATCAATATGATAACGCAGCGTTCCGGCGGTTCTTCTAGGATTTTCAGTAAGGCGTTCGCGGCATTTTGGTTCATCGCTTCCGCTGGATCCACGATTGCGATACGCCAGCTATCGGCAACTGATGTCTTTCGATAAAAATCTGACAAAGCGCGAATGTCGGCGACAGTGATATCGCGCGCGATTTTACCTGAATCGGCGTTCTGCGCCCGCTCTACCAGCTTGAGCGACGGATGTCCGCCGGCCGCGACCTGACGGAAGACGGGATCCTCGGGCGACATGTCGAAATTATCGGCACCTTCGGGCTCTAAACCGAGTAAGCCATCTTCTTCCGGCTTTAAGAGGCGCCGCGCCAGGCGATACGCCAAGGTCGCTTTTCCAATCCCCTTCGGCCCTGCGAAGATCAACGAGTGATGTAGGTGGTTCGAGCAGCATGCTTCAAGCAGCGCCGCCTCGACCTTGGCGTGGCCAATGAAACGATGGTTCTCGATCGGCAGTAAAGGATCGGTATTTTCCGTCATCCCTCAATTCAAACCGAAACGCCCGGCAATGCAATTTTTGATTTCCGCCGAAACCGCATCAATGGATTGTCCCGCATCGATAATGATGAACCTGTTAGGCTCTGCAGCCGCTATTTTTAGGAATCCGTCCCGGATTCGGAGATGCATCGAGATGTCCATTTGCTCGTATCGCGCCGCGCCGCCACGCAATGCGGCGCGTGCTAAACCATCCTCAACGGATATGTCTAAGAGGATCGTGAGGTCCGGAATAAAATTGCCTACTGCTATCTCCCGCAATCGGGCGATGACCGCAAGATCGAGGCCCTGCCCGTATCCTTGATAGGCCTTCGTTGAATCGATAAATCGATCACACAAGACCCAATCTCCATTATTGAGCGCTGGGGTTATCAAATCATTCATATGAGATCGGCGTGCTGCCGCGAGAAGTAGGGTCTCAGTAGTCGAGTCCCACCGGTCTGCTTCGCCCATGACAAGCAAGTCTCGTATTTCTTCTGCACCTACCGATCCGCCAGGCTCCCGGGTTGTGCAAACCTGCTTGCCGCAGGACTCTATATAAGCGGCCAGCTGTTGGATTTGCGTGGACTTGCCTGCCCCCTCACCTCCCTCGAAGCTGATAAATTTCGCCTTTGAGCGATCAACTATCTCGAAGCCCCCCACAAGAGATACTCCAAGGCTGCGGAAATCCGCCCGCTCGGTCCCAACCGTTGCACGTCTTCACCGGCGATGAGCGGAATTTGTATTGGATTTCTGTCCGCCACATTGACCACGATATCGCCCAATTTGCTGCCCTTTTGGATGGGAGCTGGAATAGGCTCCGTATGGCGAATTGTTACTTTTAGGCTCTTTCGATGCTTCCGCTCTATTGTCAGCAGAACACCCTCTTTCGCCAATAAGGGAATGGAGGATTTTTCACCAAGCCAAACACCGACGGAGGTAATTTTTTCATCGGCCGCGAAGAGGTTGAAATTGCCGAATTCCCGAAATCCCCAATCCAAAATGCGTTGTGATTCGTTCTTTCGCGCCCGATTGGACGTCATCCCATTGAGCACGAGAATAAGCCGTCGGCCATTTTGGATTGCCGATGCCGTAAGACCGTATCCAGCATTCTCCGTGTGACCGGTCTTCAGACCATCCGCCCCCTTCAGGCGACCCAGTAGCGGATTTCTATTCCGCTGCGTTATGGTCGAAAAGGTAAATTTCCGTTCCGCGTAATATTTGTAATAGTCCGGAAAATTGCGGATCGTCGCCTCTGCCAATATGGCGAGATCCCTCGCAGATGTGCGATGTTCGGGATCGGGCCACCCCGAGGCATTTCGGAACGTGGTGTTGCTCATACCCAATTCGCGGGCCTTATCCGTCATTTCCCGAGCAAAGGCATCTTCGTTGCCGGCCAACCCCTCCGCGACGACAATCGTCGCGTCGTTTCCCGACTGCACGACAATGCCGCGGATCAAATCTTCGACCTTGATGTTCTTGCCCGCCTCCACAAACATTTTCGAGCCGCCCTTTTTCCAGGCCTTGCGACTGACCAGAAGTTCATCGTCCAAAGATAAACGCCCTTCTGCCAACCGCTCGAACAGTAAATAAACGGTCATCATCTTTGTCATCGATGCTGGCGGCATCATTTCATCAGCATTCTTGGAGTAAAGCTCCACGCCGGTCTCGAAATCTAACAGAACTGCTTGTTTAGCGTTCGTCTCCAATGCTCTGGCTACTGACGGTGCGTATGCGAGCGAGATTGCGACCAGGGCATATAATGCAACACCGAGAGATCGTCGCATAGGTTTCTCCATACAAATTTGCTTAGTATTCCGCATAATTTTCGATTCCATATAAACGGCTCATTGCGCGATTTACGACACTGGCATTCGAATTAGCCGAAATTTGACAATCATTCGACAATTGTTGCCGAATCCGGATATCCCGCTTTAATAACGCTAGCCAATATCTGGTCGGCGTTTTCCACAGTATCCAAAGGGCCGATACGGACACGGAAGAGCGGTCGCTGATTTATATCGACTTGCGTAATCTTGGTCGGCCCGAGCTGTTTTAATACCGCGCGGACTTTATGGGCGTTCTGGAATCGTGAAAATGCGCCAGCTTGAACGAATATCTTAGGTGTTTCAGGAACGGTTCCGAGAGTTACCTTTTCGTCGACAACCGCAAGGGACGGTTTCGAGCGCCCCGTCTTCACCGTTCCTTGAGTGACCGGTGACACCTTGAATTGATCCGAAGGTGGTCTTGCCGTCTTTGCGCCAGCGGGCGGCGGCAAAGTTGAGCTCGTCACGGATACTGTCGGTGCGGGGTCAGGTTTCTTTGGCTCTATCCCCGGTGTCCTGCCGGTCAAGTTCTGGGCCGCTGCCGCCAGTTGCCGGCTTTCTCCGGCAAGTATCTCAATCCTAACTGGAGCGGTACCGGCACGTTTGAAGCCAAGCAATTGTGCGGCCCGGCGCGAAAGATCGATGATGCGTCCGTGTGCGAACGGTCCGCGATCATTGATTCTGACATTGATCGTTCGGCCGCTATTAAGATTTGTGACGCGAACGAGGCTCGGCATTGGGAGCGTTCTATGCGCGGCGCTCACGCCGTTCATATCAAAGATTTCGCCATTTGCAGTCTTTTTGCGGTGAAAATTCGGCCCATACCAAGAGGCAATACCCGTCTCCGCGTATTTGTAGTCGACCTTGGGGTAGTACCAAACTCCGTTGATTTCATAAGGATTTCCAACCTTATAAATCGTTTTACCGGACTTGCCGTTTAAGCCGACGCTTTGTTGAAGCTCCTTCGTGGCATGCGCGAGAAAAGTGGTCTCCGCGCAAGCGCCCAAAAGCCCCATCGCAAATAGGGAGAATAAGAGAGATCGAAAATGGTTCATAACCCAATCACCACACGATCTTGTATGGTTACGCAACTCCATCATCAGAATATAGTAATCTAACGGTGAATAATCGCATCCGCAAGATGCCCGACAGCCAATGCGAAAAAATGTGAGCGGTTCCATTTTAAAATCGCGCGGTAATTACCGTAGATTATGAAGCTCGGCCCTTGCCCGTCACTCGGTCGGACCAGAGACGCTTTGATATCAACGCTTGGCAGGCGGGTTCCGTCGCCGCGCAGGACCCCAAGTTCATCCCACTCCCGCAAAGGCTTCGTGATCTTTTTGTAGTTGATCAAGTTTTCATCGAATGGGGTTGGTAGTTTAACTTTACGGCCCCAGGTTTCACTGCCGTTCCAACCGGACTGCGCAAGGTAATTCGCGGCCGATCCGAACACGTCTTCTTGTGAGGTCCAAAGGTTCTTCCGGCCATCACCATCAAAATCAACGGCGAAATTCAGAAAACTCGACGGCATGAACTGCACCTGACCCATCGCTCCGGCCCATGACCCTTTCATCTTGTCCGCCGCGATGTGTCCTTGATCGATAACCGTCAATGCATTGAGAAGCTGGGCGCGGAAAAAGGCGCTGCGCCGACCGTCATGGGCCAAGGTCGCCAGGGCCGGAATTACGTCGAACCCACCTGTCAGACGTCCAAAATCCGTCTCAATTCCCCAAAGCGCTACAATAAACCGTGGTTGGACGCCGTAACGTTTGCTCACCCGGTCGAGCAATACCTTATGCTTATCGTAACGCGCTCGTGCCTTCTTTATGCGTGTGGCCGTGACCACACGTTTCATATAGTCGGAGAAAGTCAGAGTAAATTCCGGCTGCCGCCTATCCAACTCAACAACCCTTGGAATCGGTCGAATCCCTGCCAACGCATTCTTTATTGTCGACGCCGAAATTCCCTTTGCCGCCGCTTCAGAGGAGAACTCCGTGAGCCATGTATCAAAATCAACCGCTTTAGCCTGCGGTGGTAGCGCAATTAGAATGATGACGAAAAGAGATATTAATATCTGACACCGTAACCGACCGTTCATATCTGAATTACCTATGCGCGCGTTAGACATTTGTGGTGAAAGCGGTTGGGCGGAGGATATGTCCCAAGATAACTGATACTCCTAAACTAAGAGTAAAATCACGTAAAATGAAGACGCAATTCCCCCAATTATATATACCTAATTCTAATCTTACTTATGAATCTGATCGATAATTATGCCATTGGCTTTGAAATAGTTTTCTGTATCAATTCGGCCATCGGCCTCAAACTCAAAATATTTTATTGTCCCCTAGACGAACTTACTGATCGCATCACATTCATACACATGCAGAGCAGGCAGTGATCGTCATTTCGATTCCTTCTTGGCAATGCACGCGTCACAAGATATTAACGCGGTTCATAAGAGGGCAACTTTTCAGTAGATAAGGGGGGAAGGTGGCACTTCTCGAAATCGAAGGACTGAAAACTCAGTTCTTCACGTCCGCCGGCACCGTAAGGGCCGTCGATGGCGTGAACTATAATGTTGAAGCAGGCGAAACAGTCGCCGTTGTTGGAGAATCCGGTTGCGGTAAATCCGTAACAGCGCTTTCCATCATGCGATTGGTCGCTGACCCTCCCGGGAAAATCGTCGAGGGGGAAATTCGATTCAATGGCACGGACCTTCTCTCGCTAGACGAAGAGGAAATGCGACAGATTCGCGGTCGTGACATCGGCATGGTGTTCCAAGAACCAATGACGTCACTGAACCCAGTGCTGTCGGTTGGCCGGCAATTGACCGAAACTTTGGAAACGCACTTTGGTATGTCGCGTGAAGATGCCGACAAACGAGCGATCGAATTGCTAGGTTTGGTCGGCATCGCCGAACCCGAACGTCGCCTGGCCCAGTATCCTCACCACTTTAGTGGCGGTATGCGGCAGCGGGTGATGATCGCGATGGCCTTGGCCTGTGATCCGAAGTTGATTATCGCAGACGAGCCAACGACCGCTCTCGACGTTACAATTCAAGCACAGATTTTGGAATTGATGAAAAACCTTACCCGTGAAATGGGTGTGGCGATGATCATCATCACCCACAATCTGGGCGTGGTCGCGCGTTATGCCGATCGTGTGAATGTTATGTATGCGGGTAAGATCGTCGAAAGTGGCACGGCCAAGGAAATTTACCACAATCCGCGGCATCCTTACACTCTGGCGCTGTTGAAATCTGTACCGCGTCTTGATTTACCGCGTGGTGCAAAATTGGATCCGGTTGACGGTCAACCGCCGGATTTGGCCCGTTTGGATGATGGCTGCCCGTTCCGGCCGCGTTGCCGCTTCGCTCAAGATGGATGCGCGAATGACGTGCCGCCTCTTGCGGAGGTAAGGGAAAAACATTGGTCCGCCTGCTTCGAGCAAGACGCGGTCGAAAAATCTCTGGAGACAGCGTAATGAGTGCAGCAACAGAATCCGATACGCCTATCGCCGGCTCAAAAGGCCATATGGGTGGCACGTTGATTGACGTGCAAGATTTGGTCATGCACTTCCCAGTCACGGAAGGCATCGTCATTCCAAAGGTCGTCGCGAATGTGAAGGCCGTAGATGGAATCAGCTTCAGCATTCGCAAAGGCGAGACGTTGGGGTTGGTCGGCGAATCCGGATGCGGCAAGACCACAACCGGTCGCTGTATCTTGCGCCTGGAAGATGCGACGGCAGGCGCGATCAGTTACGAAGGCGTCGATCTGACGAAGCTTAAGGGAAATGAATTGCTTCCCTATCGTCAGAAGATCCAGGTTATTTTCCAAGACCCGTTTAGCTCTTTGAATCCACGCATGAAGATTGGCGAGATTTTGGCGGAACCGATGCGGGTACACGGAATTATACCGGATCAGCGGGAGCGCGACGAACGGGTTCTGGAGTTGTTGAAACTCTGCGGTCTCAGCCCCCGTTTCGCCGATCGATATCCACACGAGATGAGTGGTGGCCAACGTCAGCGCGTCGGTATTGCCCGCGCACTGGCAATGGATCCCGAATTCATTGTCTGCGACGAGGCGGTTTCCGCTCTTGATGTGTCGATTCAGGCGCAGGTCATCAACCTACTTGAGGATTTGCGCGATAAGTTCGGCCTTACGTATCTCTTCATCTCGCACGATCTCAGCGTCGTCCGGCATATCTGTCACCGTGTCGCGGTGATGTATCTCGGCAAGATGGTGGAATTGGCGGATACAGACGAACTGTTCGACAATCCTTTGCATCCGTATACCAAAGCACTCCTCGAAGCGGTGCCGATCCCGGATCCCACATTAGAATCCGGCCGGGCTCACAAAATCATCAAAGGCGAAATTCCAAGCCCGATGAACCCGCCGAGCGGCTGTGTCTTCCATCCGCGTTGCGAAATTGCGGTCGATAGTTGCCCGAAAGCGTTCCCAGAGTTCAGAGAAGTTAAGCCGGGACACTGGGTAGCCTGCACAGAGGTATAACAGCCGCGTGAACACGTGGTATTTCGGATTGAATTAACTCTGGCTAACCGTCAATATCTTTAACTTTAGTTTCGAACTTGGCGATTGGCCTAGGGAGGCGAAGCGGAAAATGTACAAATACACAATCAAACGCATCTTGCTGATGATTCCGACCCTTATAGGTGCGGCGATTCTTATCTTCGGCTTAATGCGACTCATTCCCGGCGATATCTGCGAATTGCGGATGGCTGGTGAAGGCGCTTGGGTAGACCAATCGGCGATTGACGCCTGTCGCGAGAACTTGGGCCTAAACGATTCATTTATGGTGCAATTCGGTGATTTCGTCTGGGGATTCGTTATCTTCGACCTTGGTCCATCGATGTGGACCGGGAACCCAATCACCCATGAAATTGGCTTACGCTTCCAGCTGTCGGTCGAAGTCGCCATTCTCGCGACCATTACCGGAGTGGTCATCGCCATCCCGCTCGGCACCATTTCGGCGATCAAGCAGAACACTTGGATTGACTATGTTGTCCGCTCATTCAGCATTGCCGGTATCGCGATGCCATCTTTCTGGCTTGGCATCATCATCATCCTGGGTTTGCTGATCACCACCCAGCATTGGTTCGGTGAACCCTGGATGCCACCGATTGAATATACCCCGATTTGGGTGGACCCCGGCCAAAACCTGCTCCAATTGATTTGGCCGGCAATTGCCACGGGGTACCGGTATTCAGCCGTTGCCACGCGTATGACCAGATCGGCACTGCTCGAAGTATTGCGTGAAGATTATATTAGGACGGCACGGGCGAAAGGGTTGGTCGAGAAACTCATCATCAACCGCCACGCTCTCAAGAACTCCATGCTACCAGTCGTGACGATCATCGGTATTGAGTTCGCGTTCCTGATGGGTGGTCTTGTTGTTACCGAACAGGTCTTCAACTTAAATGGATTGGGCAAGCTATTCGTTGAATCCGTGCTCAACCATGATTTTGCATTGACCCAAGCCTTGGTCATGCTGGTCGCGCTTATCTTCGTCATCACCAACTTCATCGTGGATCTTATATACGCGATGCTTGATCCTCGAATTCGTTATAGTTAGGGAGACAGACACATGAGTGCTGCAACCGAAGCTACAAATGCCGCTACCGAACTCGACGAATTATCGGATCAGCGATCATTTAGTGAAAAATGCATGAACCTAGCCCGGAAAAATCCGCTCGGGGCGTTTGGTTTAGCTATCGCCTTCGCGATGGTGTTCGCCGCTGTATTCGCGGATGTTATTACTGTCCACAGTCCGATCGACATTGCGTTCGAATCAATGCTGGTCTCACCCAATTTTGAATACCTCTTAGGTACGGATCAATTGGGACGCGATATCTTCGCACGGATCGTCTACGGTGCCCGTACCGCCCTATTAGTTGGCATAACCGCCTCGGTTGTTGGAGCCTTTATCGGCCTCGTCCTTGGTGTTGCAAGCGCATATTTTGGTGGAACTTTTGATCTGCTGTTTCAGCGTGTCATGGACGTCTTCATGGCTTTTCCGCTGATCATCCTGGCACTTGCCATCGTCTCGATCTTCGGTGGAGGGATCGATAAGGTTATCATCGCGATTACCGTTCCCTTTATTCCAAGATGCGCACGTGTAGTTCGCTCGAACGCATTAGCCATTCGGGAAATTCCTTATGTCGATGCCGCGCGTGCCATGGGATTCTCGCATTCGCGGATCATTCTTCGCCATATGGTACCGAACGTTATGGCGCCGTTCCTAATCATGATCACTGCCTTTGTCGGCCAAGCGATCTTGACGGAAGCATCCCTCTCCTATCTCGGCATGGGCGTGCAAGAGCCAACACCGGCTTGGGGCCTGATGCTGCAAGGGGGAGCCGAAGAATATGCGGAGAGCGCTCCGTGGGTCCCGATTTTCCCCGGTCTCGCGATCACGCTTGCTGTCTTTGGGTTCAACCTATTTGGCGATTCCGTGCGAGACACACTTGATCCGCGTTTACGTTCACAATAGGAAACAAAAATTAATAATTGTTACCGCCGCGTTTCTCCATAGAGCGCGGCGGTAAACATTTGGGATGCAATTCACTGTCTCATAACCTGTTAGAATTCAGCTAGAATATCCGGAGCACTAATGGCAATCGTACAAGAAAGTTTAGAACAACCCGACATCAACGAATTATTCGGACGGAAATCCTCCGTTCAAAAAGTTTTTACCATGATGCGGGAACAACCAGTCGGGACCGCCGGTTTCTTCATCGTTGCGGGACTCGCGTTTCTCGCGATATTCGCGAATTTCATATCGCCATATGATCCGGAACTAATCAAATTCGAGGATATGTTGGTCGGGCCGAGCTCTGATTATTGGTTCGGCACCGATCAATTTGGCCGAGATATTCTCACGAGATTAATTTACGGTTCTCGAACGGCTCTTGCTATCGGGTTTATTGCCGCTTTCACCGGCGCCACGACTGGATTGGTCTTAGGCGTTGCGAGCGCCTATTTCGGCGGCAAGACCGACCTCATTTTGCAAAGATTTATGGATGTCTTCATCGCATTTCCGGTGATCATCATGGCTTTGGCAATTGTCTCCGTCTTGGGTACGGATCTGGGTTTTGTCATCTTAGCTATCGCCATTCCCTTTATTCCAGATGCCTCGCGTATTGTGCGCTCTAACGCTCTGGCTTTACGGGAAATACCGTTTGTCGATGCCGCTCGCGCGCTTGGGTTCAGCCATGCGCGGATCATCCTCCGCCATATGCTGCCAAACGTCATGGCACCTTATCTCATTATACTCACCGCAAATATTGGGCAGGCCATCTTACTTGAAGCCTCCCTCTCCTATCTCGGGCTCGGCGTTCAAGAGCCGACACCGGCGTGGGGATTAATGTTACAGGGCGGAGCGGAGGAATATGCGGAGAGTGCGCCCTGGGTTCCAATTTTCCCAGGCCTGGCAATTACGTTTGCCGTCTTCGGATTCAATCTCTTTGGAGATGGTTTGCGCGACATGCTTGATCCGCGTCTGCGAAGGAGTTAACCCGCCCTTCTGCTAACCTGGTATCAATGTCAAATCAATCAATGGCAAGGTTTTGGTCGGCCCGCATTAGGTGGTCCGGTTTGAATGTGAGTGCATGGTCGGCCTTTGATCCAT
>CAXAGK010000089.1:0-10959 GCA_963968305.1 uncultured Rickettsiales bacterium
CTATTTCAGCTATGCGTCGCCAGCGGGGATGACATAGCCTGCTATTTCTACGGCGGCTTGCAAAAGAAACGCGATAATCTAACGGATGCGCACGACGCTTTCTTCCTGGGCGCGTAGTTGGCGCGCGAGCGTGCGTGCTTCGTTTGCATGCTGGAATTGGCGCGGATGTATGAGAGAGGCGATGGTGTTCGGCGTGATCTCTTACAAGCCTATCGTTGGTATACTGTTTTAATGAACGATCAGCCGTCGCAGGATCTACGTGCAGCGGCGTCGAACAAACGGCAATCCATCGCCGTGACCATGACCACGGAACAAGTCGCAACTGCGGAAGCGATGGCGCGCGCCTGGAAAGCGCAAAGCGGAACCTAGTCGGGACAAGATACCAGACGGTTACTGGGTCTCGTTACCCTTCATTCCCAAATGCCACATGACCGCGAGGGCGGCTCCTTTAACGCGCGGCAACCCTAATAAGGTCAGGGCCAGGATAAGGGGAGGCCAGATCGATAAATGCACCCATACGGGGGGGGCATAATTGCTTTCCAAAAACAGCAAGAGCGGGGCGATGATATGCCCCACGATCAATATCGTGAAATAGGGTGCGATATCGTCGGTCCGCATTTCGGCCAGTGGCGTGCCGCAGGAACCGCAGGCATCCACCGGTTTCAAATAGGAGCGATAAATAGGCGCTTCCCCACAGCAAGGGCATTTCTGCTGCAAGCCCCGAAGCATCGGGAGATAAGGGAAGCCTTGTCCTCTTTCGTATTCCATAAGCGGGATATAAGACTTAAAACGATATGCCCGCAATGAGACTCCATGGGGGGCGACAATTCGCCCCGGATCGATCGGGTCACGTGTCGATGATCACGAGTCCATCTACACCTACAATCGAATCATGTTTGACGATGACCGGGTTGACCTCAGCCTCGACGACGGTCGGGCCCTCGACCAACGCCAATTTGGACATCGCGACGATCGCATCCGCGAGGCCGTCGAGATCGCCTTTCGGCATGCTGCGGTAGCCGCGTATCATCGCGAGGCCGGATACTTCCTCGATCATCTGATGGGCTTCGGTAAGGCCAACGGGGGCTAGCCGAAGGGATGCGTCTTTATATATCTCGGCGAGGACGCCCCCCATTCCCAGAACGACCGTTGGGCCCACCAGGGAGTCGACCCGGTAACCCAACAAAACTTCGGCCAGTCCCGATTCCATGCGCTGCAGTAAGAAACCCTCGACTGTCGCATCCGGATTATCGACGGCAACGCGCCGACGGATCGATTCCGTGGCGGCGTTCACCCCGACGCTGTCTTCGACACCGAGGATGACACCGCCGGCCTCCGTCTTATGAGGCAAATCCGCCGAAACAATTTTCACCGCAACGGGGTATCCGATTTCGGCAGCGCCTTCGGGGGCATCCTGCGAGGTCGGCACGAAACGCATCGGTGCTTGGGGAATACCCAGCGCCTCGAAAACCGCCCGGGATTCGCGCTCGTCGAATGTTAGTCCCCGACCGACCTCTAGGGCCTCCACTACCGAACGTGATGGTGGGGTGATATCGGCATCCTCTTGTGGTGGGCGCCACGAAAGGGCCGCATGGATACCGTCCGCGCAGGCTTCCGGCGTGCCGAAACCGGCGATACCGGCTTTCGCGAGCAACGCATAAGCTTCATCTCCCTCCGGAACTAGGAAAGCGCAGAGGGGTTTGCCCAGGCCTTTCCGCTCGATCAGCGGGGTGACGGTTAAGTTGGGATTTGAGCGTGCCGAAGAGCCGACAGCGAAGACAATCAAATCCGTGTCTTCGGCCGCGAGCGCTTCGTCCAAAATAGCACCGATGGCGCCAGAGTTCGCATTGCCGAACGTGACGTCAATCAGCGGACCGTTTTGCGGATTGATCCCGTGTTCGCTCGCCAACCGCTCCATCGCTTCATCCGAGAGCGGACGACAGTCAACGCCAAGCAAGCTCAGATTATCGACGACCATGGCCCCACCGCCGCCAGTAGTGGTAACGACGGACGCCGTCAAATTACGCGGCGTCCTGTCCTGAAGTAGCGGCGGCATTTCGTAGAGCGTCTCGAAGTGGCGGACCCGGATGATGCCGTGTTTGTGGAAGAACGCATCGACCGCTTCATTGCTGCCCGTGATCGACCCTGTATGCGAGGCGGCGACGGCGTTCGCGGCCTCTGATTGGCCGAGTTTATATACGATTATAGGTTTCCCCACATCATGCGCGCGCTTTGCCACGGCGGCCAGACGGTCCGCATCGCGGATGGTCTCCAGGAACAACAGGATCGCCTCGGTTTCCGGATCGTCGACCAAGGTGTCGGCGACTTCGGCGACCGTGAGGTCGCATTCGTTGCCGATGGAAACCAATTTCGCGAAGCCGATACCGCGGTCCCCGCCGCGCGAGATGAACGTGCCGAGCAAGCTTCCCGATTGCGAGATGACGGAAAGCCCACCCTGCGGCAATTCCGGCAATTCCATGATGCTGTTTGCGGTCAGCGCCAGTGAAGGTTTGACGCCGATGATGCCGATGCAGTTCGGGCCGATCAGCCGCACCCCGCCGTCGCGAGCGATCTCGACGATTTCTTCCTGCAAGGCGCGGCCGTCCGCGCCAACTTCGGCGAAATTGGCCGTGAAGACGGTCGCGACCGACGCGCCGATCTTCGCGCAATCACGGATGATGTCCGGTACGGTTTTTGGCGGCGTCATGATCAGTACTTGATCGACAGGCTCCGTGATGTCGCCCACCCGGTGATAGCACCGCACGCCGTAGAGCTCATCGCGGGTCGGGTTCACCGGAAAGATGTTGCCCGTATATCCGTGCTTGTTAAGGTATTCGTATATCTTCGAATTGTTCTTCCCAGGGGTATCTCCCGCGCCGACGAGAGCGACCGAACGGGGGCTGAAAAGCGCATCTGCGAGGCTTGGTTTTGACATATCGGTCCTGTGGGCGGGTTATGAAGCGTTCCAATAGCTTATATAGCGTGTTCGAGTAGCGGCGGAAATCGCCGGGATTGCGATTTCCTGTCATCGATGGCATCACCGAAGGCTGAATTGGTGAGGGAGAGAAACGTGGCGACTAATCAGATTACCGGCGGTGAAGCTCTGGTCCGAATGCTCAAACTGCATGGCGTGAACGTTATCTTTGGATTGTGCGGCGATACTAGCCTGCCGTTCTATGATGCGCTCTATCGCACGGCGGGCGACTTGACCCATGTGTTGACGCGCGACGAACGACACGCGGCATATATGGCGGATGCCTATGCGCGGGTTACCGGCCGCGTCGGCGTCTGCGAAGGTCCGTCCGGCGGCGGGGCAACCTATATCGCGCCCGGCGTGATCGAGGCCAATGAATCTTCCATACCGATCCTGGCCATTACGTCCGATATTTCGGTCTCGGGGCGGGGGCGTTATACGCTCACCGAATTTGATCAAGAAGCCATGTTCAGGCCATTGACGAAATTCACGCAAGTCATCGACAACGCGGTCGATTTGCCGCGCACCCTGCGAAGGGCGTTCAAGGAAATGACGACGGGCCGTCCCGGCGCCGCGCATATCGGCCTGCCATACGACGTGCAGCAGCAATTCGTGGACGAGGCGGATATCTGGGCCGAACCCGAATACGGGCGCTATCCCGCGCTCCGGACGGGTCCCGCACTTGATAGGGTGGCGGCGGCGGCGGAACTGATTTCGAAGGCGAAGCAACCCTTGTTCATCTGCGGTGGCGGCGTCGTTATATCGGGTGCTGAACAAGAACTGGAAACCTTGGCGAAAAAGATCGACGCGCCGATTGCGACGACGATCAGCGGCCAAGGCAGTATCGCCGACGATCATCTGCTCTCCCTCGGTGTGGTCGGCTCCAACGGCGGGACGGAACCGACACGACACGTCGTTGATGCGGCCGATCTGATTGTGTTCGTCGGCTGTCGCGCTGGGTCAGTAACAACGGAGCGTTGGCGCCACCCGGCACCGGGTGCAGTGACGATCATTCATATTGATGTCGATCCTGGCGTCATGGGTACGAACTATCGCCCGGATGCGGCAATTGTCGGCGATGCGAAGCTTTGTCTGGGGGCGTTGATCGCCGCCGTCGCGAAAAAGGAAGCGGGCGGCGCACAACAGTTGGTCAGCGAGGCCCGGAAGAAAAAATTCTCGGCGTTTCGCGAGCTAGCGAAATCCAACGAGGCGCCGATCCGACCGGAACGGATCGTCGATGAATTGCAAAAGGTTTTGCCGGAAGATGCGGTCATCGTCGCCGACCCTGGCACGCCCTGTCCGTATTTCTCGGCCTATTATGAAATTCGCGATATCGGTCGCACCTTTATCAGCAATCGCGCCCATGGGGCGCTTGGCTTCGCCCTTCCGGCTGTTGTCGGGGCGTATTATGGCCGTTCCGGTTCGAAATGCGTGGCGATTACGGGGGACGGTAGTTTCGGTATGTCGGTCGGTGAGTTGGAAACCATCAAACGCCTCGATATTCCCGTGACGATAGTAGTGATCTCAAACAGCGTGTTCGGTTGGATCAAGGCCGGACAGCGCAGCGGCTACGAAGGACGTTACTTCTCTGTCGACTTTACGCGCACGGATCATGCGGCTGTCGCGGAGGCCTATGGCATTAAAACCTGGACGGTGCGCGATCCGGCGGAATTGGGGCCGGCGCTCAAGGCGGCGGTTGAATTGGATAAACCGACATTGGTCGATGTGATCACTCAGCCGCTGCAGGAAGCACGCGCACCGGTCAGCGAATGGGTGGCGTGACGGTTCGTATGTGATGAGAAGCACAGACAATTGCTCGTGCGGCGGGTCAGATAGTCTCTATAATCCCCGCCGAAAGGAATAATCGATGCCGGCACAGATATACGCGCGTATCTTGAAGTCGGGCGATGTCCTTTTTCAGGAAGGGGAGGAAGGGAACAACGCCTATATCGTCGAGACCGGTGCGGTTGAAATTTCACTCGATCTTCCTTCTGGCAAGAAAGTCCTCGCGACCTTGGGTAAGGGCGAGATCATCGGTGAAATGTCGCTGATCGCCGACGCACCGCGCTCCGCGACGGCCATTGCCGCCAAAGATTCCGAATTGCTCGTCTTGAAACGAGACCGTCTGCTGAAGCCAATCGAGGCGGCGGACCCGATCATGCGGTTGATGATCCGAATGATCGTGGACCGGTTGCGTGACGCGCCGCGTTGGATGCGGGAAGGCGACAGCTCGATTCCTGAGATCAGCAAGGCGCGCAAATTGGCGCTTGACGAGGTCAGGGAGCTAGCACTCCGCCGCATTCAAATCGAAGGCGAAATGCGCCAAGCCATCGAGGTGCCGGAATTCGAACTTCACTATCAGCCGATCATCAATTTGAAGACCGGCATTCTATCCGGCTGCGAGGCGCTGATGCGCTGGACCCATCCGGAGCGGGGATTTATCTCGCCGGTAGAATTTATTCCGTTGGCGGAAGAAACCGGCATGATCGTCGAGATGGGGCGCTGGGCGCTGGAAACGGGCCTGCGTGATCATTTGACGATGCTGGAGGCTTTCAAGAAATCCTTTCCCGATGAGAAACCGCCTTTCATCAGCGTGAATGTCTCCGGACGGCAATTGTTCGAACTGTCGGAGATCGATGTACTGCGCGACATTATCGAGAAATCCGGCGTGGATCCGAAGCAGATCAAGTTGGAAATCACGGAAAGCTTGATGGTCCATGATGCTGAACACGCGGCAGTGGCGCTGGAGAAACTAAAAGAGTTGGGCATTCTGCTGGCCATCGACGATTTTGGCACCGGCTATTCCAGCCTCAGTTACCTACATCGTTTCCCCTTCGATACCCTGAAGATAGACCGCGCTTTTGTCGTCAACATGGCGAAGGACGATGCAAGCTGGAAGCTCGTCCGTGCCATCGCCGGCATGGCCATCGACCTCGAACTCGACATCGTCGCCGAGGGTATCGAGGAACAGCACGAATACGATATTCTGGCCGAATACGGGTGCCATTACGGTCAGGGCTTCATGATGGCCCGTCCCAGCCCTATATCGAACAATATCGAATTGATCGAAAACGCCACCACCTGGTGAGCTGCCGAAACATGGGAGGGTAAATTGGGCGATGATATTTCACATTTGAAGGAATGGGCGGCGCTCGCCCAAGGAATAGCTCCCGAGGCTGGATCGGAGGATGGAATTCTGCGCGCTGTGTTGCGCCAGGATGCCCAGGCGCGCGACGCTGCGATGGCGTTGCCGTTCGAGACGGAGCCCGCTTCATACACGCGTATGCTGGAGAAGATCGCCGATAAGGTGACACCGAAATGAGCGCCGACGATATTGCCGCCCTCACACTGGCGGACGCGGCGGAGAAGATCGCCGGTCGTGAGATATCTTCCCTCGAAGCGACGGAAGCCGCTCTGGACCGAATAGATCGTTACGGCGAAAAACTCCACGCCATTGTCCATTGCGATGAAGAGGCGGCGCTCGCCGGTGCTCGCAAGGCTGACGAGGAGTTGGCGTTGGGCAATGTCCGGGGCCCGCTCCACGGTGTGCCCCTAGCACACAAGGACATGTACTACCGCGCCGGTTGGACGGCGGCTTGCGGTTCCAACATCCTGGCCGATTTTGTGCCGGATGTGACTTCGACCGCGATCCAGAGGTTGGATGCGGCGGGTGCCCTTGATATCGCGCGGCTTAATATGGTGGAGTTCGCGTTTGGCCCGACGGGCCATAACGAGGTGGTGGGTACGCCGCGCAATCCATGGAATACGGATTACATTACCGGCGGCTCATCGAGCGGCTCCGGCGCTTCGGTGGCGGGGCGTTTGGTTTACGGCGCGCTCGGCTCCGACACTGGCGGCTCGATCCGCCTGCCGGCACAATGTTGCGGCCTTGCGGGTGTGAAGGGAACCTACGGGCTTGTCAGCCGCTACGGCGCCATGCCGCTCTCGTATTCGCTCGATCATGTGGGACCATTGACCCGCACCGTGAAAGACAGCGCTCTGATCTTGCAGGCTATTGCAGGGCATGATCCCAACGACGCCACGACAAGCCACCGCCCGGTGCCGAACTACCTCGACGGCATAGCTGACGGTGTGAAGGGTATGCGCATCGGTGTGCCGGAAAATCACTGCTACGACCCGGTCGAAGACGAAGTGCGAAACGCGCTTGAAGCCAGTCTTGAGGTGTACCGCGAATTGGGTGCGGAGATCGTGCCGCTGCATGCGCAAAGCATTGAGCAGGCCAACCGCTTCGCTAACGTTGTCATGGCGACGGAGGCGGCCACATATCACAGTAAATGGGTGCGTGAGCGGCCGGGCGATTACGGGTCGCAGACATTGAGCCGATTGCTGCCGGGTTTTTATTATTCCGCCACTCGATATATCGAAGGGCTGAACCTGCGCAGCCAAGTACTTGCCGATTTTTGCGCCAGCGTGTTCGACAAGGTCGATATGCTACATGCACCGGTCATCCCCATCGAGATTCCCCGCATCGACCAAACCGATGTGGGTGCGCAACCAGGTTACATGAAATCCATTGCCTCGATTACGCACAACACCAGGGCGATCAATTTCCTCGGCTTACCGACGGTCTCCGTGCCATGCGGCTTCACGGCAAACGGTTTGCCGACCGGATTCCAACTGATTGGACGACCTTTTGATGAGAAAACCTTATTGCGGGCCGGACATGCCTACGAGCGCGAGACGCTGTGGTGCGACCGAGCACCGGAACTCTAGGAGGAAATGATGAGCGACAGTGACGAAGTCCTCCGCGAGTGGGCGAAGAAAGTACAACAGGTCGAGCCGGATCCCGGTTCCGCTAGCACTGTGTTTCGCAGGGTGAAATTGCACGAAGGTCAGGTGCGCGAAGCCGCTCGTGGTTTGCCATTTGAATCCGAACCGGCAATTTTCCGAGGATTGCTTGACGGCAAGGCGAAGGGAGAGAAGGCATGAGTGCGGATGAGATCGCGGCGTTGAGCCTGACCGACGTCGCGGCCAAGATCGCGGCCAAGGAATTGTCGGCCGTAGAGGCGACAGAAGCGGCGCTAGACCGGATCGCGCGCCATGGCGACACGCTGAATTGCATCGCCGATGTCAACCCCGAGGATGCGCTGGCGCAGGCTCGCAAGTCGGACGAGACCTTAGCAAAGGACGGTCCGTCAGGCCCACTGCATGGTGTGCCGTTGGCGCATAAGGACATGTATTACCGCGCCGGGCGTGTTAGCGCCTGTGGCTCGAAAATCCGCGCCGACTACGTGCCGGAGATTACGTCCACCGCGTTGGCGAAACTGGACGCGGCGGGAGCGCTGGAAGTCGCACGCTTGCAAATGGTCGAGTTCGCCACGGGGCCTACCGGCCACAATGAAATGGCCGGGACACCGCGCAATCCCTGGAATACAGAGCACATCACCGGCGGCTCGTCGAGCGGCTCCGGTTCCGCCGTTGCGGGGCGACTCGTCTATGGGGCGCTTGGTTCGGATACCGGCGGCTCGATTCGTATTCCGTCTTATTGCAATGGGCTCGTCGGCATGAAGGCGACCTATGGGCGGGTAAGCCGCTACGGCGCGATGCCGCTCTCGTTCAGTCTCGATCATGTCGGCCCGCTCTGCCGCACCGTGACCGATTGTGCGGTGATGACTCAGGCGGTGGCCGGTTACGATTCGGACGATCCCACGACTAGCCGAGAGCCGGTCGGCGACTATACCGTCGGGATCGAAGACGGCGTGAAGGGCCTAAGGCTCGGTTTGCCCGCCAACCATTTCTTTGACGATGTCGATGAAGAGGTCCGTGTCGCCATCGAGGCCAGTATCGAGGTCTTTCGGAAATTAGGCGCGGAGATCGTTGAGATCGAAATACCCGGTATTGCGGACGGCTTCGCGCTCGGGGAGGTATTAGGGCGCGTCGAGGCGGCCACATATCACTCGACCAATCTGCGCGAACGCCCGCAAGATTACGGCACGCAGACCCGCAATCGCTTGATGCAGGGGTTTTACTATCCGGGGACGCGCTATATTGAAGCGCTGAACCTACGCGGCCGACTATTGGCGCAATTCACCGAGGCGGTCTTCGATGTTGCCGATATGCTCATCGCGCCTTCGGTGCCGATGGCAGTGCCGACTATCGCGGAAACTGACCTCAGCGCCAACCAGGGTTTCCTCGATATGATCGCTCGGTTCGGCTCCTGCACCCGCCCGTTCAATTTCCTTGGCTTGCCGGCGCTAGGTGTGCCGTGCGGATTTACGTCGAACGGTATGCCGACCGGATATCAGATCGTCGGTCGCAGCTTCGATGAAGCGACATTGTTCAGGGCTGCACGCGCGTATGAGCGGGAGACGGGCTGCACGGATAAGTCACCGGTGCTTTAAATCTAGGCTCGTGCTTCGACATGCTCAGCATGAGCATGCGAGATTTCGCATCTAAACGTAAACCGTCCCTTCCATGATCCGCCGGGCCGTCCGCCCGAGCGTCGCGCGCTTCACATCGTAATCGTTGCCGTTCAGCTCGACTACGCTTTCCGTCTCAATTACACCTGCCGGGTGGCCGATGCGGACTTCCATGCGGTCTTGCGCTCCTTCTCGGCAGGCCTCGTGGACAATGGTGCCGGGGAGTTTGCTGGCGATACCGGTGCAGACGGTGCTCGTGCCTGCATAGGTCTTGTGCATTTGCTGCATGAACATCAGGCGGGAGAGAAAGTCGCTTTCTTCCGCTTTGACCATGCGGTCGCTGAGCGGCGCTTCGTAGTCCTGCGGTGGTGAGATCATGGCGATAATGGGCGCGGCTGGGCTTTCCTGTTTGCCGCGTGCCGGATCGCTGATCATGCCCATGGTAAAAGCCGCATGGGAGCGGATGCGTTCCAGCAGCTCAGTCAAGTCCTTGTCGGCGTCTATTTGATCCGCGGTCTCGGTGCCTTTCAGCCCAATATCCTTGGCCCGGATGAACACATGCGGATTGCCGATATCGATCATCGAGGCATCGATGGTGCCGAGGCCTGCGACCTCGAGCCGGTCCATGGGGTTTCCTGTCGGCAGCAAGGACCCGACGCCTTGCCCGGCGGTTTCGGCAAAATCGACTTGAATTTTCGCACCGCTGCCGGGGACGCCCGGAATGTTGTAGTCGCCGCGTTCTTGCGGGCGTCCGCCTTCGACCGGCACCTCGCAATAGAGCATGCTTTGCAGGTTGGTGTTCCAGATGCGCACCGTCGTCATGGGCGAGACGGGCCGAACCATATTTTCCCAAATCGCGAAGGCACCGACGCCGGAGGTGAGATTGCCGCAGAGCGAGCGAAAATCAACGACCGGTTCGTCGAGCTCGACTTGACCGAACGTATAGCTGAGATGGGCACCTTGGGCGCGCGGCTCGTCCTCCGGCGGAGGGCCGACGATGCAGACCTTGCTGGTCAACGGGTCTGCCCCGCCGAGACCGTCAATCTGTCGGCGGTCAGGCGAGCCGAAGATCGAGAGAATGGTGCGTTCCCGCGCTGCTGGGTCGGCGGGTAAATCGGCTTCCCTCAGATAGATGCCCTTGCTGGTGCCGCCTCTCAAGATGGTGCAACGGATCGGTTCCGACATGCGGATCTCCCCTTCATGGTCTGCACCCTAATATAAGGGCCAAACGGCTGTTCTGTATCCCGTTGCTGGATTTTGCGATATCGGACTACTCTCTATTCAAGATGGATCTTGGGAGAAAACCCGCACGGTCGAGGTTGTGTCGTCGCTCGGGCCGCAGTTTCAGATGTGGGTTGTGTTCGCCATTATCGTGGCGGCCCTGATCGCATATGCGTCGGCGAAAGTGCCGATGGAGGTAACGTCTATCGGTGTTATCTGTGCGCTGATGCTGTTCTTCCAGCTGGCGCCCGTGGACGGCGATTACGAGCGGCTCAGTCCCGCGCGAATTTTGCAAGGGTTTGCCAATCCGGCCTTGATCACGGTCTTGGCGGTCCTGGTGATGGGAGAAGGGATCGCACGAACAGGAATATTGGATCAGGCGGC
>CAXAGK010000090.1:0-10913 GCA_963968305.1 uncultured Rickettsiales bacterium
AGAAATCGTTGCTTTTCACGAAATCGACGTAGAGTTTCGCCGGGATGCGCAACGCACGCACAAAACACGCGGCGCGCACGGTAATCGAGGCTGGACGTTCGGTTAGAACCGATCGCTCGCCGATAAAAGCCCCCGCCGACAGCATGCCGGACATCTGCGCCTCCGAGGTCAGCCATTCGACGTTTCCGGTTAGAATGAGATGAACGTGTTCGTGGCTATCACCTTCTCGCACGATGATCGATTCGGGGTTATAAGTCTGGACCGGATTGTTCAGCAGCATTTGCAGTTGGTCGTTGCTAGCGTTGCCGAAATAGGTCTTCAGATATTCATAAGCGAACCGCCAGACGTAGTTTTGGTACCCATCGATTAGGACATCGACTGTGCCGAAGGGTGCGCCGGAGCCGATTTCCTTCTCTTCCGGCGTATGTTCGCGATCCGTATGCGCCAGAATGATCTTGTCGGACGGGTCGTCCTTGAAATCGAGTGCCGAGCCGTGGATCAAGCCGCCACCGATATCAATTTTCTTCACGTTTGTCGGCACGTGGTATTCGTATTTTGTGCGCGCGAATCGCGCTTCGGAAATGCCAGGGGCGGTGTCGTCGTCGGTGACCATGGATTCCAAGACGCTGAACGACGCGATATCGGCCATATGGCCGTATGTTTTGTATCCTTCGGGGCCCATAGCCCGGAAATAGAAACACGTTGTCTCCACTGGATGCGGAGAGAAAATCGGCCGAACTTCCAATCCGCCAATCTTATTCCACGAATCGACATCCAGGTCGTGTACGTCGAAGTAATGTTCGAACTCGCGCTCTTCAACGCCGAGCATCGCGGTCAATTTCTTCGTAACGGCTGCGCGTACCAACGGCGTGGCGAAATAACGAATTCGGTGGTCTGTCTGCATCAATGTTGGCAGCCCAGCGAAGTGATCGTCATGGGAGTGCGTGTGGAAGATGCCCTCGATTTCGCTGACGGAGATGCCAAGGGCGTTCATGATCGCGGGTAGGTTTGGACCTGCGTCGACTAGAAACAGCTTTCCTTGAAAACAGATGATGCTCGACATCGCCGGGTGGTTGATGTCCCAGCCGTCGCTCTCGCCCGAATGAATGACCGAGAAATACTCGCGTTCCACCTGATGGTAACTGAGCGGATAGGGCGATTCGTATTGGCGGTGTCGCGGAATGTTCAAATCGACTTGAACGGAGGAACCGCGATATGAAATCTCGTAGACGTTTACGTCCAGGCGTTTGACCATGACGCCGTTGCGAATCTCTTCCGCTTCGCGTCCCACCACCAGGGTATCGACGAATTCCGTGGTGTCGCGAATACCGCCAAAGGCGAATCGCAATTTCATCCGCATCATTTCGTCGGCGGTTTCGGAATCGATACCGGTCGCCTCGATCTCCTCTTTCGAGATGAGGCCGTAGTTGCCGCGATAAATATAATTGAGTTGCGCCGCGACTTGGTCTTGCGTGCCGATCAGGACGGGCTTGCGTCCGGTGTTCCCCGGATGGCCGGGCAGGATCATACCCTGCCGGTAGAACATTTGTAGGACTGGGAACTCGCTCAAATTAGCGAAACTTCCGCCTTGCAGCATGACGTCGGACAGCAGGACGGCGTTCGGGCCGTTTTCGAAGACCACACCGTCGACTTCTTCCTCGACGATTAAGCCACGCCGCATCAGATGTTTGACCGCGTCCGGCGGAGAACCACACATGATAAAGAGGTCCGCTTCCGGCACCTCGACCCAGAAGACGCCTGGCGTCACCTGAATCTTACGGATCAAATGCAATTGTGACCCTAGCACCGGTTCGGTTAGGGATGTTGGATTACTTGCTTCGACCATGTGTCGTTCACAAATAACTTTCTGATAATTGAAACCATCGCCAACTAACCTTATTAGGCCTAATTTTCCAGCGAAAGACCAGACTGCCTAAGGAAAAACATGCTGTTACGGCTATTTTGGCGGTTTGGCGAAGTATTATGTCAATATATCGCATATCGGAATGATGCGATAATGAGTAAATTGGCCACGTATTAAAATCTGCCGGCGCACCGGCACAAGGGGACATCCGGGATGAAACGCGAGAACGTCAATTTCTTTTTCTTAAATGTCGGCCATTTCATGGACCATCTGTTCGTGCTGATCTTCGCGACGGCGGTGATCAAGCTCTCAGTGGATTGGAACCTCAGTTACCAGGACTTACTCCCCTATGCGGCACCTGGCATGGTCGCGTTCGGGTTGGGGGCCATCCCGGCCGGTTGGATCGCGGATAAATGGAACCGCCACGGCATGATGCAAATATTTTTCATCGGCATTGGTGTGGCATCCATCGGTTGCAGTTTTGCGACAACGCCGTTGGAAATGGGTATTGGTCTCTTTGTGATCGGCGGTTTCGCCTCGATTTATCATCCCGTTGGGATTGCCATGGTTGTGCAGGGGCGCGCCAAAACCGGCATGCCGTTGGCCATGAACGGCGTCTTCGGGAATCTCGGCGTTGCGGCGGCCCCATTATTGACCGGCGCTATTCTTGATCTCTACGATTGGCGTTGGGCGTTTATCGTACCGGGCGTGCTGTCTATTTGCACTGGCATCGCCTATTGGATGTATGTCCGCGCGGGAGAGTTGGAGACGATGTACCCCTCGGAAGGCGGAGCGGCCGCAGCCAGTGGAATTTCCATTGATCGCCATGTCATCGTGAAGGTGTTCGCCATTATTTTCCTCTCGACGGCGCTTGGCGGTATTATCTTTCAGACCACGACATATTCGTTGCCGCAGATTTTTAATCTTCGGTTGGGCGATCTCGCGGGTTCGTTGACGGAAGTAGGCCTGTGGTCCGCCTTCGTCTTCTCAATGGCGGCCTTCGCGCAATTGGTCGTGGGGCACCTGGTGGACCGGTATTCGATTCGCACGATTTTCGGCCTCGTGACTATAGTTCAAACTGCCTTGTTCGCCCTGATGATCAATCTTTTCGGTGCACCAGCCTTGATCGTCTCGCTGGCCTTTATGTTGGTTGTTTTTGGACAAATTCCGATCAACGACGTCCTGGTCGGCCGAGTTGCCAAAAGTGAATGGCGCAGCCGGGCTTACGCCGCCCGCAGCTTCGTCACCTTCAGCGTGATGTCGTTCACATTGCCGGCGATTGCCTGGCTGATCGACAATCGGGATAGCTTCGATTGGGCGCCAAAAGAATGGGATCAGTTCGCGGTGATATTTATTATCCTGTCCATCAGTGCCGCGCTGATCTTCCTGTTGGTCTTGCAGCTCCCGAAAGTGGCCGCGGTCACCGGCGTCTCGACGGCGCCCGTTGAATAGAGCGATTACGCGCCTCGGGTCAGCACGGCTTTGCCGATCACCTTACGATCGGCAATCGCGCGGAAGGCGTCCTCTATACCGTCGAGAGGAAATCGATGGGAGATATGCGTGCGGATATCCCCCGCCGCCGCCCAGCTCTGGAGCGTCTCTAGGTTTTGCGCGGCCGCTTCCGGGTTTCTGCGGCCGAACTCTCCGGCCCGGATGCCGCTCACGGAAGCGCCCTTGATCAGGATGTGATTGGTCTTGGCGAGGGCCGGACGCCCGGCGGTGAATCCCACGATCACAACGCGTGCGCCCCAATTCAGGCAACGTATGGATTCATCGAAGACATCGCCGCCGACCGGATCGAAGATGACGTCAGCACCCCGCCCGTCGGTCAATTCCTTAACTTCGTCGCGGAATCCGTCTTTGTATTCGATGGCATGATCCGCGCCCATCGATCGGATCGCCCGTAATTTTTCTTCGCCCGAGGCTGTCGCCACCACGGTTGCACCCAGCCGCTTCGCTACCTGCACCGCCGCATGTCCCATGCCGCCGGCGGCGCCGTGTATCAAGGCGGTTTCGCCGGCTTGCAAGCGGCCGCCTTGGACCAAACCATGGTAGGCGGTGATGAAGGCGGAGCGGAACCCTGCGGCCTCGGCCATGTACATGCCGCCCGGAACCGGGATCAGGCGTTCTACCGGGACACAGGTTTCTTCGGCGAAGGCACCGGGGCGGTGACCCGCCATGAAGGCGTCGCCGATCTGTATGCCTTCAACGCCGTCGCCGAGTGCTGCCACCCGACCGGCCGACTCCATGCCGGGAATAAACGGCGGATCGGGCCGTAGCTGGTAGCCTCCCTGGCACATCAGGTAGTCGACGAAGTTGACGCCCCAGGCTTCATTGCGGATCAGAACCTCACCAGGGTTAGGTTCCGGCGTCGCAATCTCACGCATTTCCATCTGAGGCCAAGCGTTCAGACCGATACAATAAACTGCTTTCATCAACTCCATACCCTTGACACGCCGGTCATTCGACCTTCGATTCCTTCAACGATTTGGCGGTCGCGTCAGCGATATCAATCGCCATTCATTCCAACGCGAGGAGGCAGCATGTCCGAAGGGGCGAAACTCGCCGTCGATATTGGCGGTACGTTCACGGATTTGGTTCTGGAACGGGACGGCACGCAGCACCAAACAAAGCTGCTGACAACCTCCGCCGCACCCGAGGGGGCTGTGCTTGAAGGTGCCCGCAGAATTCTCGACGAATCGGGGACACCGGCTTCCGACGTTGAACTGGTAATCCACGGCACGACCTTGGCGACGAATTCTCTTATCGAGCGTAAGGGTGCCAAAACTGGATTGATCGCGACGGAAGGGTTCCGCGATTCGGTCGAGATCGCCTACGAGCACCGCTTTGAACAATACGATTTGTATATGGATCGTCCAGCTCCCTTGGTGCCGCGCCATCGCCGCTTAGGTGTGCCGGAACGGGTCGCCGCTGATGGCGAAGTGTTGTTGGCGCTCGACGAAGACGTACTAATCGAACAAGCCCGCGTATTGGAAGGGGAAGGAATAGAAGCGCTCGCGATTTGCTTCCTACACTCCTACATGAATACTGACCATGAGCGTCGTGCGCGCGATTTGATCGCCGATATTCTGCCGAATGTCGCCATTACCATTTCGTCCGAAGTGTGCCCCGAAATCCGAGAATACGAGCGCATGTCGACGGCCTGCGCCAACGCCTATGTGCAACCGATGATGGCGCGCTACCTCGGCGAATTGGAATCGGGGCTCGCGGGAATCGGTTTGACCTCGCCGCTGCTGTTGATGATGTCAAGCGGCGGCATCACTACGGTGGAGACCGCATCACGCCAACCCATTCGTCTGGTTGAAAGCGGACCCGCCGGAGGTGCCATCCTGGCGCGTAACATCGCTGCGCAAAACGGGCTCGACCGAGTGCTGTCCTTCGATATGGGCGGGACGACCGCGAAGATCACCTTGATCGACGATTGCGAACCCTTAATTTCGCGGTCCTTTGAAGTCGCGCGGGCCTACCGCTTTCTGAAAGGCAGTGGATTGCCGTTACGCATCCCGGTCATAGAAATGGTGGAGATCGGAGCGGGTGGTGGTTCGATCGCCGGGTTGGACGCGCTGCGCCAGATCGCGGTCGGCCCCCGAAGTGCCGGCTCCAACCCTGGGCCTGCGTGCTACGACCGGGGCAATGAAGATGCCACCGTCACTGACGCCGATGTGGTCATGGGCCGCATCAATCCGGCTAGTTTTGCCGGTGGCAAGATCACCCTCGCGCCGGAAAAATCCGAAGCGGCCATCGCCGCGGCGATTGGTGAGCCGCTAGGCCTATCAAATGATATCGCAGCGGCGGGCGTCGATGAGATCGTCAACGAGAACATGGCGAACGCGGCCCGCGTGCATGCGATCGAACACGGCAAAGATACGGCGGATCGGACGCTCGTGGCGTTTGGCGGCGCGGCACCTCTCCATGCGGCGCGCCTCGCGGATAAGCTCGGCATCGACCGGGTGATCGTGCCGAAGGGGGCGGGCGTCGGATCGGCGGTCGGGTTCCTGATGGCGCCGATCGGCTATGAGGTGGTGCGAACGCGTTTGGTCGACTTGCGCGATTTCGACCCCGAATATGTCAACGGCATTTTCGCGGATATGCGCCAGGAAGCGGAGGACGTGGTGCGGCTTGGCGCGCCTGATGCCGAGCTGGTTGAGATCCGTACCGCCTATATGCGTTATCGCGGACAAGGGCATGAGATCAGCGTGCAATTGCCATCGCGACCGTTCACGGCGGACGATGTGACAATGTTACAGGAACTGTTCGACACGTCTTATGCGGCGCATTTCACGCGGATCATTCCGAACTTGAATGTGGAAATTCTCACTTGGACCCTGACCCTGGCGACGGAACGTGCATTGCCACGATCAGGTGCGACCGTAAGCGAGAGCGTCGCGCCGACCGGATCCGAAACCAGGGCGATGTTTGATCCGGCTTCGGGCACTACCGTGCAGGCGAAACTAGTGCGCCGCGACACACTGGCCCCGGGCCATTGCCTCGACGGTCCAGCGATCCTCACGGAAGACGAGACTTCGACGGTCGTGCCGCCCAACTACCGGGTGATGATCAATGCGCTCGGCGAAATTGAATTGCTGCGGAAGGGAAGTTGATCATGACGACCAATGCGATGAGCGATATCAACCTACAAGTCATGTGGAAGCGCTTGCTCTCGGTTGTCGAGGAACAAGCCCAAACCTTGGTCCGCACCGCGTTCAGTACCTCTAGTCGTGAAGCGGGCGATATCTCCGCCGGCGTCTTTGATCTCGAAGGCCAAATGCTGGCACAGGCAGTAACGGGTACTCCCGGGCATATCAATTCGATGGCCCGCGCCGTAAAGCATTTCCTGAAGGTCTTTCCGGCGGCGACAATGAAGGACGGCGATTCCTATTTCACCAACGATCCGTGGAAAGGGACGGGGCACCTCAATGACCTCACCATTGTTTCGCCGACCTTTAAGAACGGCAAAATGGTGGCGCTGTTCGCGTGCACCAGCCATCTCGTTGATATCGGCGGGCTCGGCCCGTCGTCGGATGGCAAGCAGGTCTATCACGAAGGGCTCTTCATTCCGATCATGCCGCTGGCGCGGGAGGGCGAGATGGACGAGTGGATTCTCAACCTCGTCAGAGCCAATGTCCGGGAGCCGATCCAGGTCGAAGGGGATATCTATGCCCTGGTGGCGTGCAACGAGACCGGTAGCCGCCGCCTTCTGGCGATGATGGGGGAATACGAACTCGATGATTTGGACGAGCTCGGCGAACACATCATCCGGACTAGCCGTAAAGGCATGGAAGACGCCATCAACGAGCTGCCCAAGGGAAGTTGGAGCGCCAGCATGCGCATCGACGGCTACGAGGCACCCATTGATCTGGTCGCCAAACTGACCATCGGCGACGGTGAAATTCTGGTCGATTTCGACGGCAGCTCAGGGCCATCTGAATTCGGCATCAATTGCCCGATGTGCTACACCGAAGCCTATACCTCGTTCGGTGTGAAATGTGTTGTCGGCGCGGGGATCCCCAACAATGCGGGAACCCTCGACGCCATCAAGGTGATCGCGCCTGAAAACACTATCGTCAATGCACCGCACCCGCGCGCGGTCGTCGCCCGTGCCAGTATCGGTCACATGCTGCCGGACGTGGTTTTCGGTTGCCTGCATCAGGCGATGCCGGGCGTTGTGCCGGCTGAAGGCACCTCCAACTTGTGGAATCTAAAGCTTGGTGCGGGGCATGGGATGACCGGACCGGAGACGCAATCCCCCTTCATGGTGATGAGTTTCCATAGCGGCGGTGCCGGGGCGCGTCCGGAACAAGACGGCCTGTCCGCGACACCTTATCCCAGTGGTGTGCGCAATGTGCCGGTGGAAATCACCGAGGCCATCACGCCGCTCGTCGTTTGGAAAAAAGAATATCGCGAGAACTCGGGCGGACCCGGCAAGCAGCGGGGTGGTCTTGGCCAGACCATGATCGTCGCAAATCGCGAGGACGCGCCATTCGGTATCTTCGCAACCTTCGAGCGGGTCCATTTCGCGGCGCGCGGCCGGGACGGCGGCGGAGAGGGTGCGAAGGGAAAGCTGACCCTGGATACAGGGACCGTGATGCGGAACAAGGGCTTCCAGCCCATCCCGAAAGGCGAAAAGCTGATCGTGGAAATGCCGGGCGGAGGTGGTTACGGCGATCCAAAATTGCGCGCGCCGGAGGATGTCGCGGCCGATGTGTTGTCCGGCTTTGTCGACCGTGAGGTTGCCGAGAAAGTCTACGGTGTCGCACTGACGGACGCTCTGGACGTTGACGGTGCTCGAACGAAAGGGCTGCGCAGTTAAACGGCTTCGATCCTATCCGTAATTCTGCGAATATGGCGCTGGAAATCCGTCAGGGTGAAGGGTTTGCCGATAAAGCCCGTGACACCGCTTTCTGCAGCCTTCGCGATATGATCCTTGCCGTTCATGATCGTCAAAATCACGAATGGCACCTTGGTGTCGTGTTCGCGGACCCGTTGGAGAAAATCGAGGCCGGACATTTCTGGCATCATCCAATCGCTGATGATAAAGTAAATTTTATCTCCGGATTCGCGAAATTGCTCCCAGGTTACTTGCCTATCGGCAGGGGCAAATTTTTTTGGAGATGCCCAACGCCTGTAAGGCGAATTTAACCATCGAGCAAATATCCGCCTCATCGTCCGCGATAAGTACATTTAGTTCTGAAAGGTTCTTTGGCATAACTGCGGCCTGACGCGTATTTAGGGTTTTCACTATTCGAACCGAAATTGATTAACGATTCGTATGCGCATTGAGTTTTTGTGAAACTAAATTTTCACACTATGGGGGATCCGACTTTGGTCGCACTTGCAGAACAACTTTGGCATTGCCGCTGGAATGGCGGGGCCATCAACATTCCAACGGATGGTGGACCCGCTGATGTGGATGCTGCCTTGGAAATTCAACGGGAAGCCGTGGCGATCTCGGGCTTGGATGCCGTCGGCTTCAAAGTGGGCTCGACCAGTGCCGAAGCGCAGAAAATCCTCGGTACGACGGAACCGGGCGCGAGTCCTGTTCTGGTGGATTATTTTTTCGAGGGTCCGGCTGAGATACCCATCGATCAGGCGCACGAGCCGGCGGTAGAGGGTGAGTTTGCGTTCCGGCTCGCTCGTGATCTACCGCCCCGCGACGAAGAATACAGCTTTGACGACGTGCGTGACGCAGTGGAAGCAGTAGCGGGTGCGATTGAGGTTGTCGGCTCTAGATTCACGGGTGGGCTCGCCGGGAAAGGCCGATTGCTGACGACGGCGGATTTTGGTGCAAATATCGCGCTTGCGGTCGGGCCCTGGACAACCGATTGGAAAGGTTTCGACTTGGCAGCACACGAGGTCCACGTATCGCTCGATGGTATGGTGCGAGAGTCGGGAACCGGTGCCCGTGCGCTCGGACATCCGCTCAACGTTCTACAATGGCTCGCCAACAAGCAATCACAAACTGGTCGCGGATTATTGGCAGGTGAAATCATCTCTACTGGTACCTGCACGGGATTGCTCGATGTTGCTCCCGGCGATTCAGTGGCCGCGAATTTTGGAACATTAGGAGCGGTCGAGATCAGTTTTACGGACTTGTCGTTTCAGGCCGACTAGGAGCGGGATTTTTCGAGGCTTCGATGTCTGTGCGTAGAGAGGTATTCTTTCCGCTCAACAATTCCGCAACTGCGCGAATTTGCCGAGTTAATGCCCGCCGTCAGAGAGGCCTTTGGCCGGCCCTGTTGTACATCGGGATAAACGGTCGAGCGGCGGTGAGACCCAGGCTCCAGCAAACGCATAGCGCCAGGGCTGTGCACAGTGCTGCCGTCGAGCCGTATTCAACGGGCATCAAATGCAAGGCCGACAATGCAAGGCAGAACCCGAACATACCGCCGATGCCATTAGCCATTACAGCCGATGTCGCGTGGCGGCCTGCTCGGGCATACAGAACTACTGCCATACTCATCCAAACAATCGGGATAACGGCGACAAACCCGGCCATATCAGGGCCGATGAGCCGCCCGGCGATGATGACGGCGGCGGCGACCGAGACAACGGCCAGGGCCCGCAAGACAATATCCATAAGGCCGCCTTTGATGTTCGATGCGGTGCCGCAGTCTAAATAGGGCCGGGAGAAATACAGGCAGATCGGGAATGCGATGAGATTGAGCGCGATCGCGGCTTCGACGTCTAACGCGGCTTGTAAAATTCCGAACGATCCAATCGCCCAAAGGGCGAAGCCCGAACCTAGACCGACCCAAATTCCAAAACGCCGAACGAGGATGGAAGAAATCAGAAGAAACGGCGTGATCATGGTGTTAATACCAAGCCCGGTCAGCGCGCTTTGTGCGACAAACGTCGAGTCATGCTCCATCGAGATGAATAGATAAGCCGGGCCTGCAGACAACGGCAACGCTGCGATCATTGCGCCGATAAAGGCGCCGACCTTCTCAGCAATTAGTGTGGCAATAATCACCAAGCCGGCGGTCGCGGCTAATTTTACCGCGAGGCTCGGATCGAGAACGGTCGTCATGGTATGCCCTTCGATGCCGGAGACATTGATCCTGAATCGGAAATAGAATCGCGATTCTAAACTTGTGGCGGCACCGGTGTCAGCACTTGTTTGCCATCGAAATGGGCGCGCAGATTGTCATAAACGAGATCGCCCATCGCACGGCGAGTCTCGTGGGTGGAGCTCGCGATATGTGGAGTCAGCACCACGTTCTCCATCGCCATTAACTCAGCCGGAACTTGAGGCTCGCCGTCGAAAACATCGAGGGCCGCACCCGCGATCCGCTTGTCACGTAGGGCCGCGACCAAGGCCGCTTGATCGACGATGGGGCCGCGCGCGGTGTTGATTAGAAAACCGTCGGGGCCTAAGGCGCTGAGGATATCCGCATCGACCAGTCCGCGCGTCGTGGTGCCACCTTCGCAGGCGACCAACAGCATGTCGCTGGCGGCTGCCAGATCGCGCAGGGTTGGATAGGATCGGTAGGCTAAATCGCCCATCGGCTTGGTGTCGTAGTAAGCGATA
>CAXAGK010000091.1:0-10825 GCA_963968305.1 uncultured Rickettsiales bacterium
GGGGAACGCGGTTGGTCGCCGATGTCGAGCTCTCTGCTTTCCCGCGCGTTTCTGCCGGGTCACTGGGAGACGGTGATGGAAGGAGCTAACGGCGTTGGAAACACGCCGAGCCGCAGCGAGTGGCGCATTGCGCGCGATATTTTCGTGGGGCCAACGCCGGAGATTGCGCGCGAGCGAGCCCGCACGGTTCTTGGTCGCAATTACGAAGTTCATCAATTGCCGAGCCGCCAAGGCACCATCCAGATGGAAATCATGAAACACGACCCGAACCTTAAGGATGAGGATATCGACGTCGATTACTTGATGGAGAATCTTTGGATTGTCGGCGACCCGCAGGAATGTGCCGATAAAATCCGCAACCTGTACGAAGAAGTCGGCGGTTTCGGCACCTTGCTCAGCGTCACCGCCGATTCGGACGACCCGAGTTGGGATCACGAGAGTTTAACGCTTTTGGCGCAGGAGGTCGGCCCGCGCATGGCCGATCTGGGGTAAAGAAGATGGTATCGCAAACCGTTTCTGAGTTTGTCGCGGGTTCGCGCTGGGAAGATCTGCCGGACGATGTTCGCCATGCGACTAAACGCTCACTGTTGAATTTTTTCGGAACCGCCTTGGAAGGCACGCATGATAGCGCCGTCGAGCGTGCGCTGGCGACGCTGCGGGAATTTGCCGGTAGCGGGGAGGCGACCCTGATCGGTCGGGTCGAACGAGCGGATGCCCTGACGGCGGCGTTTATCAATGCGGCGGCGGGCAACGTCCATGATTTCGACGACACACATTTGCGCACTGTCATTCACCCAACAGCGCCGGTCGCTCCGGCATTACTTGCGTTGGCAGAACATCGGCCGATGAACGGTAAGGAGTTCATCCACGCGCTGGCGCTTGGGATGGAGTTCACTTGCCGGATCGGTAATGCGGTCTCGCCGGATCATTACGCGCGCGGTTGGCACATCACCGCCACCTGCGGTGTGTTCGGCGCGGCGCTGGCAGTGGGGAAAACCCTTGGCCTTGATGCGCAGCAGCTGACCTGGGCGATGGGCAGTGCATCGGCGCAAGCCTCGGGCTTGGTAGAGACATTGGGATTCATGGCGAAAAGCGTCGGCGTGGGTGGTTCCGCACGTGGTGGGCTGTTGGCCGGATTGCTCGCGGAGAAGGATTACGATGGACCACCACGGCCGCTCGAAGGGGTGCGCGGATTCCTGCATGTGACCGGGGAGGATCCGCAATACGGCGATGTGATCGATGATTTGGGCACGCGTTGGGAGACCTTGAAGAACATCCACAAACCCTACCCCTGCGGCATTGTCATCAACGCGGTAATTGATGGTTGCTTGAAACTTCAACAGCGGCTCACGGTTCCGGTCGAGGAGATTGCATCGATTACCTTGAGCGGACATTCGTTGTTGGAACAGCGTGCCGACCGGGCGAATGTGATGACGGGCCGCGAATCGCAAATTAGCGCGCAACATGCGGTGGCCGTAAGTCTAATTTTCGGCGCGGCGGGATTGGCGCAGTTCACCGATGAAGCGGTCCATGATCCCCGCGTGTCGGCATTCCGGCAGAAGGTCAAACTAGCGGTCGTTCCCGACACACCGGTGCCCGATGTCCGGCTCGATGTTGTCTACGCGGACGGGCGAACGGAAGAGATCCAGGTCAAGGATGCGCGCGGCACCGACAATCGCCCGCTGACCGATCAAGAGATTGAGGAGAAGTTCCGCACATTGGTCGCGACATATGCGCCGGATTGTGGAGAGGCCGAGAAATTGATCGAAGCGGTATGGTCTCTAGAAAATGCGGATGACGTCAGCCAGATGATGGCCTACACCGTGCCTGCGTCGTAGGCGGCGACCAACTCTCGCACTTTTGGAATCAATTCCTTGCCGTACTGGACGGCGTCGGGTCGTGGATTGTAGCCCCGAATAAGCAGGCTTGTGGCGCCGAGTTTGTAATATTCTACCATGGCTTTTGCGACCGTATCAGGCGTGCCGACCAGGGCTGTCGAATTTCCGCGCGCACCTGTTGCCGCTGCCAGCTCAGTCCACAAACAGGTGTCGTGGACATCCCCTGCCGCCGCCGCGGCGAGCAACCGTTGCGATCCGACATTCTCCGCGACGCGGTTGTTGGGATTGTCCGTGCCGCCGGTGTGAGTGGTGACTTTCGCCAGGATGTCCCGTGCCCGGTCCCAAGCTTTGTCTTCGGTATCCGCCAAGATCGGACGCGTCGAGAGGCTGAACGTAATCGGCTGTGTGCCGGCCGCTGCGCGGACGCGCGCCATGAAATCGGCGGTGCCCGCCAACGGCTCACCCCACAGCATGAAGACATCGAGTCCCGGTGAGAGGAGTTCGATCGCAGCATCCGATCCGCCCCCGCCATAGACGGGGATGAGCGGTTTGCGGTGGCATTTGATTTCCGAAAAAGCACCGTCGAACTTGTAGAACTCACCCTCATGGTCGATCGGCATCGGGGACGTCCAAACCTTACGCAGAATGTCGACATATTCTGCGCTGCGTCGGTAGCGCCCGCCGTGATCCACATAATCGCCGTCCTTCGCCTGATCGTCATCCCGCCCGCCGGAAATGATGTGCACGGCGAGGCGGCCGCCGCTCAATTGATCCAATGTGGCGAGCTTGCGCGCCGCGACAGTGGGCGCGATGAAGCCTGGTCGATGGGCTAACAGGAAAGACAGCCGTTCGGTGACGCTGGCGGCGTGCGCGCCGACCATGAAGCCATCCGGCGCGTCGGAGAAATAGCCGATCAATACACTGTCGAAATGGGCATCCTCGTGAATGCGCGCCGTCTCCGCGATCACACCCGCGTCGAAGGGAGGACCCTTTACGGGAATGATCTCCGAGGAGATGCGGGGCGCGATCCAACCGATCATTTCGACGGGCATTCGTCTGTCCTCTTTCTTGTCAGCCTAACTCTTCTCAACAAACTGGATCGCATGGGCGATTTCGCGAGACCTCATGTGGACCGTCAATTGCCCGCATGCTATGTGAGCGCAAAGGAAAATGCCGGGAGAAAATCCGTGTCCGAACCGTTGTGGCAACCATCGGCCGACCGTATCGCAAACGCCAACATCACGGGTTTTACCCGCCGTTTGGAAGCGGATTGGGGAGCCTCTCTGCCCGACTATCCGTCACTGCACACTTTCTCCATTGATGAGATGGAGAAATTTTGGTCCACGGTTTGGGATTTCTGCGGTGTCGTGGCCGAGACCAAGGGCGAACGTATCCTGATTGACGGCGACAAGATGCCGGGGGCGCAGTTCTTTCCGGACGCGCGTTTGAATTTCGCGGAGAACTTGTTGAGCCGCCGGGACGATACGCCCGCGATCTTGTTTCGGGCGGAGGATCAGATCGAGCGCCAATTGACCTGGAACGAGCTCTATGACGAGATTTCGCGTTTGGCGCAGGCCATGCGGGCGCTCGGGGTAGAGGCGGGCGACCGGATTGCTGGGTTCGTGCCCAATTGCCCCGAAGCCGTGATTGCTATGTTGGCGGCTAGTTCTATAGGCGCTATTTGGACGTCGTGTTCGCCCGATTTCGGTGTCCAGGGTGTGTTGGATCGGTTCGGGCAGGTGGAGCCGAAAATGCTCTTTACCGCCGATGGCTATCATTATAACGGCAAGCCGCAGGATTCACTGGAGAAGATCACAACGGTTTTGGCGGATCTGCCAAGTGTTCAATTGGCGGTCGTCTTCCCCCTATTATCCGGCGACCCGGCCATTGAGAATGTCCCGAACTCTGTGCATTGGCGGCATTTCACGGCGGCACATGAGTCGGAAGATATCGACTTCGTCCAGCTGCCGTTCAATCATCCGCTCTATATTATGTACTCCTCGGGCACGACGGGCGTGCCGAAATGCATCGTTCACGGCGCGGGCGGGACCCTGTTACAGCATTTGAAAGAACAGCGCCTTCATTGCGATATCAAGCCGGGCGACCGCGCCTTCTATTTCACCACTTGCGGGTGGATGATGTGGAATTGGCTGGTGACCTTCCTGGCCTCCGAAGCGACGGTAATCCTATACGATGGGTCGCCCTCTTATCCGGGCCCGGAGGTACTGTTCGATTATGCCGACGCGGCCGGGATTAATTTGTTCGGCACGTCGGCGAAGTTTATCGATGCGCTCGGCAATACAGGGCTCAAGCCGATGGAAACCCACGATCTCTCGAGCATTCGCACGATTACCTCGACCGGCTCACCATTGGTCCCGGAAGGCTTCGACTATGTCTACGAGAATGTGAAACGAGACGTGTGTCTTGCCTCGATCGCGGGCGGGACAGATATTGTCGGTTGTTTTGTCGGCGGCAATCCAGCGTTACCGGTCTGGCGGGGCGAGATTCAATGCAAGTTGATGGGCATGGCGACGGACGTGTTCGACGATCAGGGCAATTCTGTTGTCGGTAAAAAGGGTGAGCTAGTTTGCACCAAACCGTTCCCGTCCATGCCCGTGGGTTTCTGGGCCGACCCCGAGGGCGCGCGCTATCACGACGCCTATTTTACCCGCTTTGAGAATATCTGGCACCACGGCGATTTCGTGGAACTGACCGAGCTTGGCGGCATGATCATCTTCGGGCGCTCCGATGCGACGCTTAATCCGGGTGGTGTGCGGATTGGCACGGCGGAAATCTACCGCCAGGTGGAGCAGTTCGAGGAAGTGGTCGAGGCAATCTGTATTGGTCAGGAGTGGGACGACGATACACGTGTGGTCCTCTTCGTCATCTTACGCGACGGATGTGTGCTGGATGATGAGTTAACCCAGCGAATTCGCCGCCGAGTGCGGGAGAATTGTTCGCCCCGGCACATGCCAGCACGGGTCGTTCAAGTTGTCGATATCCCGCGCACTAAGTCCGGCAAGATCACCGAGCTGGCAGTCCGCGATATCGTCCACGGGCGCGAGGTAAAGAACCAGGAAGCACTCGCTAACCCGGAAGCGTTGGAGCTCTACCGCGATTTGAGCGTTCTTCAGAGTTAGAGAGCTTAACCCCCTGCACCCGCCAGAATCTCTTTCGGCAACATGGCGTGGACGCCCTTGTGCTGGTTGACCAGCTGGGTGCAATTCATGTCGCAGGTGATAGAGCAGAGGGAATACGCATCGGCAGCGCTCAACGGTGTGCGTTCGGTGATGAAACGGATCATCTCTCGCAGTGCCTGTTTCGCCGCTTCGTCCAAATCCGGATCGATACCCATGCATATGTAATGGGTCGCGGTCTCGGCGCGTGGCATCGTCAACGGCATGTCCTTGTGCACATGCATTTCGAAAGTGCCGTTTAGCGAGGTTTCGATGGCTGTAATACAAACCTCTCCATTGCCTTGCGACGCGTGTCCATCGCCGCAAGCGAAGAGTGCCCCTTCGTTAAAGACCGGCAGGTAGAGTGTCGCCCCCTTGGTCAATTCCTTCAGATCAAGATTGCCGCCGAAATCGCCGGGAATAATCGAGGTGACGCTGCCGCGCTCGACCGGCGGGGCCACACCCATGACGCCGAAGAACGGCGCCAGCGGCACTTCTTGGCCCCACGGCATGAGGCCCACACTGCGGGCTTTATCGAGGCCGATATGCATCAGCCGTTCTTCGGGGAAATCTTCGGGAATGGTGCCGCCGGTGGGCCGGATCGCGTTCCAGCCCCAATCGCAGGCCAGCTCGATATCAAGGATACGAATCTCCAGCGTGTCGCCGGGCATGGCACCCTTAATCGCAACTGGCCCCGTGAGGATATGCCCCGGCGTCTGACGACGTTCCGTGTTCGCGTGGATCTCGCGGTGCTCCGGCATGACAGTATAGCCGGTCTCCGGCGTCACCGCCGGCACACCAGAGACCGTGTTGATGGTGACGGTATCGCCAGACGTAATTTCATGGATTGGTGCGCGTGTCGCGTCGAAATAGCCCCATTGTGCGTTCACCGACGAGGCGGTGACGAAATGTTTTTCAGACATGAAGGTTACCCCTTCCAAAGGTGGCTGAACTGGGTTGCCACGACTTTTTCATATGAAACCGGGCCATCGAGCCAGCCGAGGTCGGTCATGAACTCGTTCATGCCGACGACGAACTCGGGCGTGATCTCCGGATCGTAATACGGCAGGTCGCGGGCGACTACGTCGGCGATCATCGCGGCATCGCGGCCGGGGAATAATTTCTCGCCGATCTTTGTCGTCAGGCTCACGTCCTCGACGATGGCTTTCTGCGTTTTTACCAGGGCGCGCACGGCGGCGGCGGCCGTCTCAGGCTCACGCTTGATCAAGGCGTCGGTCGTCATCAGGGCGGGCTGGGTGTAGTTGAATGCTTTTGTCGGCTCGTCGCCGCGCCGGATATCGACCAGTAGTTTGCCAACCCCTTCGCGGATGGCGGTTTCCGCACCCATGCCGTTGGCCCAGAAACCGTCGATCTTCCCCTCGGCGAGGACCCGGGCCGCCTGTACGCCAAAGGATATGTCGCCCCCAGTGCCCGGCACCGGTGCTATTTTCACGCCGTCGGCCTCGATATCGATCCCGGCCTCGGTCAGCATTCGGCGCAATCCCAATTCAACGAACGGGGCGGCGCCGATGTTGAGACCTTTGACCGCGTCAATATCGCCGCGCTCCGCGTCGAGATCCGAGCGCACGACCAGCATCCAGTACATCCCTTGCGCCAGCGCGCCGAGGAGTTTGGCGCCCTCCCAATTCTTGAAAGCGGCGAGCGGGGCATGAGCCGCGCCGGCGACGAAATCGATCCCGCCGTCGCGCATTACTTCACAGGCGCGGTTGACCGGGAAGATATGCTCCAAGGTCATATCGATGCCTTCTTCCTTGAAGAAACCGAGTTCGACCGCCGCCACTGCGGGGAAGTATGAGTTGGTGATAAAATCTGGAACGGCGATCTTCATGAAATGCTCTCCGGTAAGCTGTCGGGTTTATTTTAAAGTGTGCGGTGTCGAGGTATCTGCCAGTTCCAATTCTTAATCGGAGGTGGGCTCTCGACGACCCGCGAGTTTTTCTCCGGTTTCGAAATAGCGACCGGTCACGGCGGCTTGCGCCTCCTCAGCATTCTCCTCCGACCACGCGGACAATGGATAGCCGTGCCAAGGGGCGGCGAGAGATAGTTCGGGAAGGCCCAACTCCTGCCATCGGTCTTTTGCCTTTACCATGAAATCTTCGCGCGGCAGCGAGACCGGCAGATAGGGATGCTCGCGGCAGGCATTGATCAGCATGGCGGACGCACCCTGACCGTCAGGGTAGTCCATCTCCGGCGACTCCGGGACCGAAGGATCAAGGCGAGGGACCTTGCCGCGAATGATCTCGGCGTCTCTGTGCGGTTGGGTCGAGAAGGACATCGCCCAGATCACCGACTCCAACGAATTCGGATCGATGTCCGCATCAACGGCGATGAAATACTTACCGAGTGACGCATCGAAAGCCGCCGCTGCCCGCAGAGCCTGCCAAGGCTGTCCTATCACCGGGCGATCCAGTTGGATCACGAACATCATGTTGCAGCCCGCCATTTCGTGACAGGCGACCTTGGTAACAGAGGGGATGTTACAGGCATTTTTTAGATGGTTGAGATAGATAGAATCGAACGCGACCTTACGCAGCACCGTGCTCTCGCTCGGTGGGAATTCGCTAATGATGCCTTGATAGATCGGCTTGCGACGATGGGTGATCGCCTTCACGTCGAAGATCTTCTCCATCTTGCGGGGACCGAGATAACCGCTCGCCTCGCCGAATGGCGCTTCCGGCTCCAGCATATCGGTACGGATTTCACCTTCTATTACGAGCTCTGCATTGGCGGGCACCAGGGCATCGAAAGTCTCGGCTTGGACCACGGGAACCGGAGCGCCATTAAGCGCTCCCGCGAGGCCGTATTCGTCGACCCCATAAGGCACCTTGCTTGCCGCGGCGAGGAGCAGAGACGGTGGACCGCCGATAAAGACTGCCGCTTGCAATGGTTTGCCCATCCGACGGGCCTTCTCCCACTGGATCGCCAAATGCTGGGTCGGCACGTCGGTCGCGCAGCCGATGCGGTCCGGCGATTTTATCATGCCGCGATAGATACCAAGATTGTAAGACCCGTCTTCTGGATCGCGGGTCACCCAGACGCCGGCGGTGATGAAGGGCGCGGGATCGAAGCCCGGCGTGGAGACCAGATGTGGGAAACGATCGACACCGCCCTCCAAGTTGGGGGCGGTGAGCACAACTTCCCTACAGGGGGCTTGGTCTTGTGCAATCTGTTCCGGCAAGAGATGGTTGCCTTGTGCTTGTGCCCATCGCGCACCGATTTCATTTACGTCCACACCGAGAGCTGCCGCGTAGACAGCACGCGAGCAGCCAAGTGAGCCGATCACAACGGAAGTGTCGAAATTGCGTCCGCGCGCGTCGGTGACATTGCGAAACCAGAATGCTCGGCGTTCCGATTCGGGTAATCCGCGAAACTGCAATCGGACGAGCGGCACCAGTTCGGTATCTTTGCAAACCTGTCCATCAATGATGCGCAGCAGATCGCGCCGCTTTAACTCTTCGATATAATCTCGTAAATCCGTATATGACATGTCCCTCTCCGTCCTCTTAGCTGCCGTCCGGTTCGACATCGCGCGCCTTCAAGCTGGCACCTTCATATTGCCGGACCATACGGCGTAAAAATACCCCGACCGCCGTGACCTCGTGCTTGGTGGCGCCGTCGAACCAGCGGTCGTTGACCGCGCGCAGGTGTGGTGCGAATGCCGCCAACCGGTCGCGGGTTTGTTTGGTCAACGTGAGTGAGACGGCGCGGCTGTCCACGGGGTCGCCGGCTTTATCGACCCAGCCGCCGGTTTGTAACTTGCCGACAATAGCGGTGACTTGAGCGCCCGAGACACGCAGATGGTCAGCCACTGTCCGCACCCGAATGCTATCTTCGTGGCGTTCGAGGTACATGAGCGCGGTCAGCACGGAAAATTCGGCGACACTGACACCCAGCGCCTTGGCCAGGTCACGCCGCATTGCTTGTAGTCTGCCCGACGTGGCGTAGAGCAATGCGATCAGTTCACGGAAATCCGCATCGCTGCCGCCGTCTAGCAAAGCAGGTAGAGAGGTCGTCAGTTCAGAAGGAGGGTTCGACGATGTCATTTGTTTTCTCAAGGGTGCGCTTATTGCGAATATAATTTACTAAGATAGCTATGTCTCTTATATAAAATAATTAAGCCGTACGTCGGATCAGATGCAGGGAGCCCGTAATGTCAAACCCAACCACCATCCCTTTTAATGACGACCGCCTACCGGGTGGCTTGCGAACCGGGCAGCAGTTTCTCAATGCCATCTCGAATGACGGTCGGCGAGTCTTCGTCGACGGAGAAGAAGTGAAGGACGTCACGACGCATCCGGCATTTGCGGAGACGGCGCGGACGATGGCGTCGCTTTTCGATATTTCGAGCGATCCCGCGAATGCGGCGTTGATGACTTACACGTCGCCTACGACGGGACAGCCGGTCAATCGCATCTGGCAATTACCGGATTCGGTCGAGGCGTTGCGACAACGGCGCGGCGCCATAGAGCGATGGGCCGAGGAGAGCTTTGGTTTCATGGGACGTACGCCGGATCACGTCGCGGGGTTTTTTACGGGTTACGCCGCTGCCCCCGAGGTTCTGGCGCGCAACGGTAACGAGAAATTCGCCGCGAATGCAGTCAAAATTTACGAGTACCTCCGGGATAACGATATTTACATCGCCTACACGATCGTGCCGCCACAGATCGACCGCTCGAAATCAGCGCATCAGCAGAACCCGCCGGACCTCTATGCGGGCGTCGTCGAGGAGCGCGAAGATGGCGTGATCATCAAGGGCGCGCAGATGCTTGGCACGGGCGCGGTATTCGCCGACTACATCCACCTGTCGACGATCCACCCGCTGCGGCCGGGCGACGAGAATCACGCGGTCTCCTTGATCGTACCCGCGAATGCGCCTGGAGTGAAAATTCATTCGCGACGTTCTTACGCGGGCGCCGCCTCCAGTATTTTCGACTACCCGTTGGCGTCGCGGTTCGACGAGACCGATTCCCTTGTCGTTTACGACAACGTCTTCGTGCCGTGGGAATATATATTCATCTACAAGGATACGGAGCTGTGCAGTGATCAATGGTTTAAGACGCCGGCGCATGTTCTCGGCAACAATCAGGCGCAGATCAGGTTCTCAACGAAGCTGAAGTTTCTCACCGGCCTCGCCAAACGGATCACGGAAATGAACGGTGTCTGGCCGATCCCACCGGTCCAGGGATCAATTGCCGATATCGCGGTGCAGTCCGCCATTTACGAAGGTTTGCTCGAGGCGCAAATCGCCAACGCTAAACCCAATGCGAACGGGATTTATGTACCGGACCCACAAACCCACTATGCGGCGATGGTCCTGCAATCGCGTATCTACCCGGAACTCCTGAACGTAATCCGCGATCTCGCAGGCGGTGGGATGATTCAGTTGCCGTCCCACGTCTCCGATTTCGATCATCCGGAAGCGGGCGAAGACATTCGTCGATACGTGCAGTCGCCGGACGTCACGGCCGAGGATCGGGTGAAACTGTTGAAGCTGGCCTGGGATGCCGTCGGCTCCGAGTTCGCCGGACGCCATGATCAGTACGAAAAATTCTATGCGGGAGCGCCGTTCATCGTGAAACAGCGATTCCTATGGAACTTTGATTTCGAAACGCCCGACCGTCTAATCGACAAGGCGCTTGGCGGATACGACATGAAGGGGCGTCTTTAGATCGCCCAATCATCCCACATGTTGTCTTCAGTAGGGGGAACGTCTTCGACGACGTTGCGGGAGTCTATCCACCACTGGAATTCCTCGCCGGGACCGTAGTCAGGATCGTCGAAATAGCTCTG
>CAXAGK010000092.1:0-10767 GCA_963968305.1 uncultured Rickettsiales bacterium
GACCAAGGTCAAGGTCATCAATGTGATGTGCCGCCTATTCATGGAATTGCTCGACGATCCATTCAAGGCGGTGGAGCGTGAATTGCCGATGGCGGCCCCTAAGCCCGGCGGCTATGCCGCGGTTATTATCGACGTGCATGGCGAAGCCACCAGCGAGAAGATGGCAATGGGCCATCTGGCGGACGGTAAGGCCAGCCTCGTTGTGGGAACCCATACCCATGTGCCTACCGGTGATGCGCAAATTCTGGAACATGGGACCGGATATCAGACTGATGCCGGAATGTGCGGCGACTACAATTCAGTCATTGGCATGGAAAAGAGTGCCGCATTGCAACGGTTTCGTCGCCGGTTCCCCAGCCCGCGCCTGACGCCGGCGGAAGGTGAAGCGACATTGTGCGGTACATTTTTGGAGACGGATGACGCCACGGGATTGGCGCGGCGGATTTCGCCGGTCCGTGTCGGTGGCCGGCTCCAGGAACAGCTGCCCTTGTTCGACGCCTGATAAACAACTCGGAAAAGCCCTCGCTGCCCAAAATTCGCCATATTGGCCCTTTAGAAGGGCGGAAGAGCTAGGCTTTTCTTCACAATATCTGGTATAACGGTCCTTCTGACACACATCCAATTGACAACAGAGACGATTACGATTCGCCATGGCTGGTCATTCACAGTTTAAAAACATCATGCACCGCAAAGGTGCGCAGGACAAAAAACGCGCTAAGCTTTTTGCCAAGCTCGGTCGAGAGTTGATGGTCGCGGCGAAAGAGGGAGGCCCGGATCCTTCCGGCAACCCGCGTTTGCGCTCGGCGATTACAACGGCACGCAGCAACAATATGCCGAAGGACAATATGGACCGTGCGATTGCGCGCGGTGCCGGCGATACCGATGGCGCAAATTTCGAGGAAATTCGCTACGAAGGGTATGGGCCTGGCGGGGTGGCATTGATCGTCGAAGCGTTAACCGATAATCGCAATCGGACGGCGTCGGAAGTACGCTCCGCCTTTTCCAAGTTTAATGGCAATATGGCGGAGACAGGCGCGGTGAGTTTTCTGTTCGACCGGATGGGTGAAATCAGATACGCGGCTGATGCCCGCGATTCGGAGGCCGTATTTGAAGCCGCCCTCGAGGCTGGAGCCGAGGACGTCGAATCAAACGATGAATCTCACGAGATTAATTGTCAGCCCGAGAATTTGCATACCGTCGCGGGTGCGCTTGAAGGCGATCTGGGGGAGCCCCAATCCGTGCAACTCATCTGGAAGCCTCAGACGACTGTCTCGCTCGAAGAGAAACACGCATCGACCCTTTTGAAGTTATTGGATGCGCTGGACGACAATGATGACGTGCAGTCGGTTTCGGCCAATTACGAAATCGCCGATGACGTTATGGAACGATTGACGGCGGTTTGAACGCTAACCGCTCCATACGCGTGATCGGGCTCGACCCCGGACTCCAGAACACGGGCTGGGGAATTATCGATATCGCCGGCAATAGACTGTCCCATGTCGCTGACGGTACCGTCCGAACGACGCGGTCCGATCCATTGGCCTGGCGGTTGAGAACTTTGCATGAGGGACTGGCCGAAGTGCTGACTTTTTACGAACCGGACGAATCGGCGGTCGAGGAAACTTTCGTCAACAAGAACCCAACCACGACCTTGAAGCTCGGCGAGGCGCGCGGTGTCGTCTTGCTCGCACCCGCTTTGGTGGGGCTGCCGGTCGCGGAGTATTCGGCCAACCGGATCAAGAAATCTGTCGTCGGCGTCGGCCATGCGGGTAAGCCACAGGTCCAAATGATGGTGCAGCGACTGCTTCCCGGCTGCGATTTTGACAGCGCGGATTCGGCGGATGCCTTAGCGGTGGCGATTTGCCATAGCCATTTCGTGGGCACGAAGCGTCGTTGGGCGGCAGCCGAGGTGGCAGCCGAGGCGGGAGCAAAGGTGTGATTGCGTCACTCAAAGGTGTGCTCGACTCCGTGGCGGAGGAATCCGCCATCGTTGATGTCCGCGGTGTTGGTTATTTGGTGTTTTGCTCGGGCCGGACATTGGCAAAATTGCCGCAACCGGGCGAAGCGGTCCGCTTCGTGGTCGAGACCCATGTGCGCGAAGATCACATTCATCTTTATGGTTTCGCGGAGTCGGGTGAGCGAGATTGGTTCCGCCTGTTGACGACGGTCCAGGGCGTCGGGGCAAAAGTAGGTCTCGCTATTCTCTCGGCATTGGGGCCGGAGGAATTGGTCCAAGCGGTGGTGGCGCAGGATAAAGCTGCTGTCTCCCGCGCCAACGGCGTCGGCCCGAAGCTTGCGGGTCGGATCGTCTTGGAATTGAAGGACAAGGTCAGCGGCTTGGCCCCGGCGGCATTCGAGATACCGGCAGGGCCGAGCGCAGCCGCTGGCGGGAACCCGGAAGACGCGGTTTCGGCGTTGGTGAATTTGGGCTTTCAGCGGACCGATGCATTCGGTGCCGTAGCGCGTGCGGGCCAGAAGCTCGGCGAGGATGCTGAAGTCAACGCCTTGATCCGCGCGGGCCTTCAGGAGCTTAGCCAGTGAGCGAGCAAATGGACCGCATCGTCGACCCGGAGTTCGATACCGCGGACCACACCGATTTTACCCTTCGGCCGCAGACACTTGACGATTTTATTGGTCAAAAGACGGTCCGTGAAAACCTGTCGGTGTTCATTCGTGCCGCGAGCGAACGCGGCGAAGCCCTCGATCACACCTTGCTGCACGGCCCACCCGGGCTTGGTAAAACCACCTTGGCGCAAATTATTGCGCGCGAGCTTAATGTCGGTTTTAGAGCGACCTCGGGCCCGGTTATCGCCAAGGCGGGCGATTTGGCGGCGATCCTCACCAATTTGCAGCCGCAGGATGTGCTTTTTATCGACGAAATTCACCGCCTCAATCCGGCAGTCGAGGAAATCCTATATCCCGCGATGGAGGATTTTGAGCTCGACCTGATCATCGGCGAAGGCCCGGCGGCCCGTTCCGTACGCATACCACTACAGCCCTTTACCTTGGTGGGGGCCACCACGCGATCTGGTCTTATCACGACACCTTTGCGGGAGCGGTTCGGCATTCATCTGCGGATGAATTTTTACGAATTGGACGAATTGTGCGAAATCGTTGTACGCGGCGCGAACTTGCTGGAGACACCGTTGGAGGTGGACGGGGCGACGGAAATCGCGCGCCGCAGCCGGGGTACCCCGCGCGTCGCCGGGCGCCTGCTGCGGCGGGTGCGCGACTTCGCCATGGTCGACGGGACTGAAAAGATTGACGCCAAGGCGGCGGATGCGGCGTTGCAACGCCTGGGCGTGGATGCGCTGGGCCTAGATGCGATGGATCGTCGATATCTGACTTGTGTCGCGGAAAATTACGGCGGCGGGCCGGTTGGTGTCGAGACGTTGTCTGCTGCTCTCGCGGAAGAACGCGACGTCATAGAGGACGTGATCGAGCCTTACCTCATGCAAGAAGGGCTCCTCCAGCGGACCCCGCGTGGCCGCATGTTGGCGAGACAAGGCTGGAGCTATCTCGGGATCGAGGCGCCCAAGACGGCGATGGAGCAATTCGATCTACTGGGCACCTTTGATGATGGCGAGGTGCCGGATGCCTGAAGCTCATGTGTTCCCGCTACGGGTTTATTATGAGGACACGGACGCCGGCGGAATCGTCTATTACGCTAATTATTTGCGTTTCGCTGAGCGCGCGCGGACTGAATACCTCAGATCGGTTGGTGCGGATCACCTGACTCTCATGACCGAGGACTGCATCGCCTTCACAGTGCGGCAATGCGCGGTAGATTATATGCAACCCGCATATCTCGACGATTTGCTAACCGTCCATACCCGTTTTCTCGAAGTGGGTGGTGCGAGCTTGCAAGCGGAGCAGATCGTGAAGCGGGATGCCGACGACCTTGCTCGATTGTTGGTCCGGCTCGCGTGTGCCGGGAATGACGGAAAACCGAAACGTATGCCGAAAGCATTACGGGCGGCGTTGGCCGAAAAATCGGTATCGCCGAAGAATGAACAAATAACAGCGAAACGGAATTAATACCGAATGGAACAGGCAGTCGTTGATGGCGCCGTCGGACAGGCGCTTGGGCATTCTCAATTGACGCTTTGGAGCCTTTTCCTCAGCGCAGATTGGATCGTTAAGTCCGTAATGCTCATCCTATTGGTGGCGTCGGTTTGGTGCTGGGCGATCATCTTTGATAAGACTTTCAGGTTTCGCCGGCTGCAGCGCCGGGCCAATAAATTCGAGGACGAGTTTTGGTCGGGTGGATCGTTAGAGGAATTGTACGAGCGTGTGGGCCAGCAACCGTCCGATCCGATGACGGCGGTGTTTTCCGCGGCGATGCGTGAGTGGCGTCGCTCTTCTGCCAAGGGTTTGGTCTATAGCGAAGCCGGGCGATCTGGACTAAGAGACCGGCTGGAGCGGGTCATGCAAGTGACCGTTGCTCGCGAGATCGAACGTCTCGAGCGTTACATGATGTTCCTCGCCTCGGTCGGGTCGACCGCACCATTCGTCGGTCTCTTTGGTACCGTTTGGGGCATTATGAATAGCTTTCAGTCGATTGCGGTGACGAAACAGACGAATTTGGCTGTCGTCGCCCCCGGCATTGCCGAAGCGTTGTTCGCGACCGCGCTAGGACTGGTCGCGGCCATTCCGGCCGTAATTGCTTACAACAAGCTGTCGACCGATTTGGGCCGCTACGCTGGACGCATGGAAACGTTCGCCGGAGAATTCATCGCAATACTATCGCGCCAGATTGAGGAAACGAGCTAGGACGATGGCGATTCAAGCCAACAACAATGGGCGTTTCGGCGGCCGTGCTCGCCGCTATCAGCCGATGGCCGAAATCAATGTGACGCCGTTCGTCGACGTTATGTTGGTGTTGTTGATCGTCTTTATGATTACCGCGCCGCTGTTGACGGTGGGCGTGCCGGTGGATTTGCCGAAAACCCGGGCGGCGGCGTTGTCGGATGCGGACGAGCCTTTGGTGGTAACGATCAACGCGAAGGGCGCGATTTTCCTGCAGGAGCATGAGACGCCGATTGAGAACTTGGTGCCGCGGTTGGTGGCGGTCACCAGCGCCAATCCGGATATCAAGATTTTCGTTCGCGGCGATAAGGCGATCCCGTATGGCAGCGTCATGGAAGTCATGGGCGCGATTAGCGCCGCGGGTTTCAAAAAAGTTTCACTGATGGCAGAACTGCCCAAACCGGGAACCCCCAAGACCGCTACGCGCCCGCAAAACAATCGGCGATGACGGAGAGCCTGAATGCGCGTTCCGTTGGTGATTTCGTTCGGCTTCCATATCGTGGTTTTCGTTTTCGCGTTATACGGATTGCCGTCGACCAGCCAAAGTGTGGTGATGGAACATCGGGTAATCGATGTCGAAATCGTCTCCGCGACCGAGATGCCGGAACCGACACCCGTGCCGAAACCGGCACCGGCACCGCCGCCGACGCAAAAGGTAAAAGCGCCACCGCCGCCCAAGCCTCCAGCACCGCCGAAGCAAGTAGCGGCACTGCCGCCGGCTCCCGAGCCCGCGCCGGCACCTCCGTCGGAGCCCGAACCGCAATCCAAGCCGGCCGAAGCGGAACCGACGCCGACGCTGCCGAAGCCGAAAGCAGGGCTGAAGCCCAAACCTGCGCCGCCGAAAGTGGCTCCTCGTCCGAGACCTCGCCCGAGGCAAGATTTTGCCTCGATGATGCTGAAGACGGTCCAAAAGCTGAAGGAGGCGCCACCGCCGGAAAAACTGCAGAAAAAGGAAAAATCCTTCGATGAGAAAATGGCGGCTTTGATAAATCGACAAAGCGTATCAACACCGGAACGCGCGCAACAGGCGCCGCTTGGGAAGAAGCTGACGATCAGCGAGATCGATGCGATCAGGCGACAGATCGAACGATGCTGGCTGGTGCCCGCTGCCATTGGCGCGAAGGATGTCCAGGAGATGTCGGTTCAGGTTCGCCTGAAGCTGAATCCGGACGGGACATTGCGGGAATCCCGCATTGTTGACCGGTTCCGGATGGAGACGAATGCGACGTACAAGGCGGTTGCCGAGAGCGCGTTACGCGCGATTCGCAATCCACGGTGCAGCCGGTTTAATCTACCGCTGCAGAAATTCGACGTTTGGAAGGACATGGTCTTGTTGTTCAATCCCAGCGAAATGGTAGGACGGTAATGAGACAGGGTCTTGTGCGCAGTTTGCTCGCGATCGGTATGGCAGTCGTTATTTCCTTCGGGGCAGGTCTAACGCTATCGTCGGCACGGGCGGAGGTCCGCATCGACATTACGCGAGGGCATCTGGAGCCTTTGCCGATCGCAATCACGAATTTCTTTGGTAAAGGAACTCAGAATCAAGAAGTCGGCACTGATATCGCGACGGTAATTGCTGGCAATCTGGAACGTTCGGGATTGTTTAAGCCGATAGATAAAGGCGCTTTCCTGCAAAAACCCGAAGCGCTGCAAGTCCAGCCTCGCTATTCCGATTGGCGAGTCATTAATGCGCAAGCCTTGGTGAACGGCAGTGTCAGTTTGCAGCCGGATGGCCGCTTGCGGGTCGAATTCCGCCTCTGGGATGTCTTCGCGGAAGCGCAGATGACGGGCCTCGCTTATTTCACAGAACCGAACAATTGGCGTCGCGTCGCGCATATTATTTCGGACGCTATTTACAAACGGATCACCGGCGAAAGCGGTTATTTTGACACGCGCGTCGTCTATGTCGCGGAAAGCGGTCCGTTGCGCCGCAGGGTGAAACGTCTGGCCATCATGGATCAGGACGGAGCCAATATTCGTTATCTGACCAATGGAGATGCTCTGGTGCTGACGCCTCGCTTCTCGCCGGCCGCGCAAGAAATTACGTACCTGTCCTATTTCAACAACACGCCGCGCGTTTATTTGTTCAATATCGAATCAGGCCGCCAAGAACTGCTTGGCAATTTCAAGGGAATGACGTTTGCGCCCCGATTTACACCGGATGGGCAATCGGTCCTCATGGCCTTCGCGGAACGTGGGAATTCGGATATTAGGTTGATGGATTTGCGGACGCGGAAATCCATCAGACTGACAACGCATCCCGCGATCGATACTTCGCCGAGTGGCTCTCCAGATTCGCGTTTCGTCGCCTTTAATTCGGATCGTGGCGGCTCACCGCAGATTTATGTGATGAATATAGACGGCAGCAATGTCCATCGCATTAGTTTCGGGCGCGGGCGCTACGCGACGCCGGTTTGGTCGCCACGTGGTGATCTAATTGCCTTCACCAAGCAATTGTCAGGCGAATTTTATATCGGCGTGATGCGTCCGGACGGCAGTGGTGAGCGCCTTTTAACGAAAAGCTTTCTTGATGAAGCGCCCACATGGTCGCCGAACGGCCGGGTTTTGATGTTTTTCCGCCAACAGCCAAGCGATTCAAAAGGCCGCGGTGGTCGAACAAGACTTTATTCGGTGGACCTGACGGGATACAACCTGCGGGAAGTCATCACGCCGGGCGACGCTTCTGACCCGGCGTGGTCGTCTTTATTACAGTAATAAGCACGAAGTTTTGTGCAGAACAGTCTAGTTGCACTATGAAATTTCTTGATAGGTGGTTGTATTTGAACAATTCACGTGCGTATTATCGGCACGTCGCAAGGGGGTTTGTATTGAATCCTCAGCATTTTGACGGGTAAAGGTGAACTAATGCCTATTAAATTTTTGAGCATCGCTGCCGCTCTTTTGCTGGTTGCGGCATGTGCGACCGAATCGACCGACGAAGGAAAGACCGCTGGCGCGGGTGATTCTAAAACCAAAGCCGCCTCGTCGGCTCCCAGCAGCTCCGTGAACACCGGTTCGACAGTGTCAGCGCCGTCGGCGGGATCTGCGGAAGAATTTATTACGATAGGTGACCGTGTCTATTTTGGTTTCAATAAAGCGGAAGTCAGAAATTCGGACGCGGCGACGCTGAACGACCAGGCCGCTTGGCTGAAGAAGTATCCCAGCATCACCATCGTCGTTGAAGGGCATTGCGACGAGCGTGGGACTCGGGAATATAATCTTGCGCTGGGTGAGCGCCGCGCCAATGCAGTGAAGGAATATTTGGTGAGCCGGGGTATCTCGGCAAACCGTGTGCAAACAATCAGCTACGGTAAGGAACGTCCGGCCGTTCTCGGTTCGAACGAATCCGCGTGGCAGCAAAACCGCCGCGGCGTCAGCATCGTAAAAGGTGGCGCAAGCTAAATTTCGATCAACGCTTTCGGTTGAATTATAGGACGCGCGTCGTTATCGAACGGCGCGCGTCTTTGCGTCATAATCTGGCCGTATTTTAAGTCGAGCATAGTGATTATGTTGGTCCGTACAGGAATTTTCAGTTTTTTCCCGCTCTACATTGTCGTGGCTTCCGTATCAGGGGCCGCCGCGCAAGACTCGTCGATTGTTGGTGAATTGGAACGGTTGCGTCGTGATATGAACACCTTTCAGAGCTATGTGTTTCGCGAGGGAAAGCGACCGGCATCAGTGCCTGGTGGCGCCGGATTGCAGGAATTCGCCAGTCAGGATTCGGTCTCTCAGCTTCAGCTGCAAATTCAAGAGATGCGGCGGCAAATGCGAGATTTGAACGGCCAATTCGAGGAAATTAAGTTTAAATTTGGCCGCACGGCCGAACGCCTCGACCGGTTGGTCGCCGATGTCGACTTGCGATTACGGGCGCTGGAAGAAGGCCGCCCGAGCGTGGGGTCCGAACAATCGGTCTCCGCACCGCTCGGCGCTCGACAATATGCAGCGTCGTCCGACTTGATGGCACCCAAGACGACGGTTATTTCGTCGGAGACAGAGACTTCCCCACCCAAGGATAAAGAACTTAAACCCGGTCAACGACCCTTCGGTGTCATCAGCAAGAACGATTTGACAGGTTTTAAAGAGACAGGGACCGTTACCCCGTCTTCGAAAGCGCCGCCTCAACCCCTTCAAACTGCCAGGACACTTGCGGCCACAAATCAGCGTATCGCGAAGCCGAACGCCGCGCCGAGCCCGGCACCAGTGACTACGGCCGTTAATCCGACAGTGGCGAACAACGGTCAAGTGGCAGCCTTGCCTGCGGGAACGCCGAAAGCGCAATACAATTATGCCTATGGATTGTTGATGAAACGCGATCTGCCTAAGGCGGAAGCCGCGTTGAAAGCATTTCTTGCCAACCATCCCAAACACGATTTGGCTGATAATGCGACTTTCTGGCTGGGTGAGACCCATTATACCCGGAAGAATTATCAAGAAGCTATCCGGGTCTACTATGATGCCTATAAGAAGTATCCTAAGGGCAATAAAGCTCCCGCGGTTCTGTTGAAGCTCGGCATGTCGCTGGCGACGATCGGCGAAAAAGAATCGGCCTGCTCGGCCTATGATGAATTGGCCAAGTCTCATCCCAAGGCCAGCCCGAGGATTTTAGGGAATGCCGCTCGGGCGAGAAAATCGCTCGGCTGTGGTTAAATGCCGTGGGCGCGCAGCCGCATTTTGGCGTATCACCGCGAGAATTTTCCGATAATCTAGATAAACTTGGACCTTTCGAAACAGCGCCTCGATTAGCCGTCGCTTGCTCGGGCGGCGCCGACAGCATGGCGTTGCTCGCATTATCTAAGCAATGGGCCGAACGGCATAGCGGAAAGGTCACTGCGTTGGTCGTGGATCATCGTCTGCGAGATGACTCCACTATTGAGGCAGAGACAGTGTTGGGCCGAGCGCGGCTTCTGGGCGTGGAGGCCTGTATTCTTACGCGCGACGGCGAGCCGATAGTTGCGAACATCCAAGCGCAAGCCCGTGCAGCACGGTATCGCTTGTTGATCGAGTGGTGTGCGCGAAATGGAAACCTGCATCTGCTACTGGGGCATCACCGTGACGATCAAGCGGAGACCCTCCGTATGCGCGAGGAGCGCGGTAGTGGAGACGATGGATTGGCGGGCATGCCGCCGGTTCTCGAATACGCCGACGTGCGCTTGTTACGTCCGCTGTTGCGAGTACCGAAATCTCGATTGCGAGCGACGGTGGCCGAATTCGGCCTGGTGGCTGTTGAAGACCCGTCGAATAGCGATCCGCGTTTTGACCGCGTCCGCACGCGGAACAGTTTCACCGCGGAGGCAGATCGAGAAATCCTGTCCGGCCGTGCCGACCGATATGGCGTTGACCGCTTCCATCGAGAAGAAGCGACTGCGGCGCATTTGGCACAGAATACCGAAATCCATCCAGAAGGCTACGCGACCCTCGAGCCGCATTCATGGCGACAAGAATCTAATGACGTAGGATTACGTGCGCTTTCCATACTCTGTGCAATAATTGGCGGGCGTCGGCATCCACCCCACAGGGAAAAGGCCAAGCGGCTGCAAGATGCGATTGTGGGAAATACGCTGGGTGGCGGACGCACGATGTCTGGTTGCCGGATTGTTCCAAGCAATGGAAAATTACTGATCTTGCGCGAGTTGGCATTGATCGAGAGAGAAGTGGAGTTGGATGGGCAGCAATTATGGGACGGACGCTATCGCGCCGAGTTGACGGATCAAGTGCATTTATCCATTGGTAAGCTGGGCGAAGATGGGTTGCGTGAGATATTGGCACGTCAGCCGGACGTGCCGACCCATCACCTGCCAAAAATGGTGCTGCCGACACTACCTGCTATTTGGGACCTTGAAGGTGTTTATCAGGTTCCCCACCTGTCATATTCAAGAGATAGTAGGGGCGCTGATGGGCTTTCGATCAATAATGTGCGATTTGCACCGATTCGCCCGTTACAGGCAACGCGCTTTACTT
>CAXAGK010000093.1:0-10697 GCA_963968305.1 uncultured Rickettsiales bacterium
CCAGGCGCCGACCGCATCGATCGGTGCCGCCATCTGGTCGCCCAATGATTGCCGATGAACCGCGGGGATGTGATAGGACTCGCGCTGATTCTCAAGATAGATTTTCCAGTTACAGGCGACGTCCCATACCTTGCGTCGGGTTGTCACCAAATTGGGGAAGTCGTAACTGGCGATGTGCGATGGCAGTTCACCGAGATAGCTGGCGAGGCTTTTGGCTTGCGGGTCGAAATTCACAAACAGGAAATCGGCCCAGGTTTCTAGCCGCACCGGGATCAACCCATTATCCTGCATCTCGAAGCCGACGGTGTCCTCCATGCCGCCGGCGCTGATCAGTCCGCCGTTGAGCGTGAAGGCCCAATGATGGTAGGGACAGACGATGGCCTTGCAATTGCCTTCGCCGGTGAGCAGTTGCGTGCCCCGGTGTCGGCAGGAATTGGCGAAGGCCTTAATCTCACCTTGTTCATTGCGGGTCAGCAGAATGGGGATGCCCGCGACATCAGTCGCCAAATAATCACCGGGATTAGGCAATAGGTCGCCGCGGCCAACGAAGTTCCAGACCTTCATGAAGACACGCTCGATCTCAAGCCGGTGGAAGCTCTCGTCCGTGTAACACCAGGGCGGTAGGTTCTCTGCTTCCAGCGGTGGTTTTAGCGCATTCACATAGTGCTTGGGGTCGAGCATGTCGTCGATGGGGGGCATGGAACAGTCCTCCGGTTATCTGAGAATCTCGAAATGAGCCTCCGTTGGCCGCCCGTCAGGCCCATTGATCGGCAACAGGTCCATTGGGCAGGCGGAGAAGGCGACGATGCAATCCATTTCTGCACTGAGCGTGATGGAGTCGCCGGGTGCACTCACCGGGGCGCGCCATTCCAATCGGCCGTCCTCCAGGATCGCGATGTTCATAAACAGGTTCAGCGGGCAGGGTGTCTCCGGCGCGGTCACGCCGATATCGGACAGCGCTTTGTGGAGGTTTTCGGTGCAATTGTCGTGATGCCCGACATGACCGAGCTGTTCGTAACGCTGAGGGTCGCACGACGCGATCAGGGTGTCGTGCACGCCCGGACTGGTGTCGGTGGTCACGTTCAGGATATCGCGTCGCCGGTTCGTAACATATGTATCTCCGACATCCGGATTGGCTTTTTGGAAAGCGGCGCGGCTGTGTTCCATCGACATGAATTCGCCCGGATCGTCCTTGGCGAAGGCCCAGGTGTCGACCACCTGCTGGCCGTGCGTGTTAATGACCCGTATGGATTGGCCGGCGCGGAGTCGTGCGGCTATGCCGGCGCGTTCCGGGATCGTTTGAAGGGTGTCGGCCATGAGTGGAATCCCTCTCCCTCAATGTTTACTCATTCGAGTGTCGATGGATTCCGTCCGGCCCGCAACTCCGCTCTGACAAGATCGAGCGGGGATATCTGCCCGGATGAACCTATGTTATGGACTAAAGGCGTATTGGAAGGAGCTCGAAATGGATAAGGTAAAACTGGTTCAACCGGATTTCGCGGATGACGAGGTCGCGGCGATTTTCGACGATATTCGCAAGACCAAGGGTGCGAATTTTCTGACGCCGACCTGGGGGTTTTTCGCGCTCGATATCGAACTTTTAAAAGGCTGGTGGACGCTGACGAAGCGCCTGCAGATGACCGAAGGGTCGCTGCCGAAACCGTTGCTGAACGCGATCTCGCTGGTCTGTGCGGCGGAAGTCGATTGCCCACGCTGCATTAACAACCATCAAACCCATCTGATCGAACATTTCGAGATGACTGTCGACGATGTGATGGAGTGTATCGACTTCGAGAACTCGAAATCCCTCGATCTGATGTGGAAGGACGTGCTGCGGTTCGCGCGTAAGGTCGCTTTCAACGAAGGAACGACGGAAGAGGACTTTCAGGCATTGCGCGATCACGGGATCGATGATGTCGGCATCGCCGAGTTGGTCTCCATGGCGATGTTGGAATCCGGTATGGCGCGCCACGCGGTCGGCGTCGCTCCGTTCGAGAACGGCAGCGAATGGCCGAAAGACAATCTACCTTCGCCGTTCTATGGCGATAACGTAAACCGCTAAAAATCCCCCTTCCTAACCCTTCCCCGCAAGCGGGAGAGGGTTAGGGTGGGGGGGTGATGCTTATTAAGGGACCTTTGCCGCGATGATCTCGATCTCGACCTTCATCTCCGGCATGGATAATGAGGTGACGACGATACGTGTCGAGGACGGCGGCGGGTTGCCGACGCGTTTGGCGCGGATGGCGCGAAAGGCGTCCCGGTAGCGGGGATCGGTGATGAAAGTTGTCATCTTCACCACGTCGCTCATCGTCATGCCCGCGGCGCGCAGTACCGCTTCGGCATTATCGAAGGCGGCTTCGATCTGTTGTTCCGTGTCCTTGGGGATTGTGCCGTCCTTGAGCATGCCGATTTGTCCCGAGCTGACGAGAATGGCCGCGCCCGGAGGAATGAGAACCGCGTCGCTATGCGCCGAAAGCGGAGCCGGGGTTTCGTCCGAGTGGATGTGTTTTAAAGACATCGTGAAATCCTTTTGTGCGGCCTAGGGGAGATAGGCGCCGCCGTTGACGTGGATGGTCTGTCCGGTGACGTAACTGCCCGCCAGACCGCAGAGCGCACGGATCATAGCCGCGACTTCTTCCGGCCGGCCCATGCGGTCCTGGATCAGGAATTTGATATCGGTCTTCGGACGGGCACCCGCAGAGGCCCCCCGCACCGTATCGATGTGGCCCGGTACCACGGTGTTGACGCGAATATTGTCGCCGCCGACCTCATGCGCCAGACCCTTCATAAAGCCGATAATGGCCATATTCGCGGCGGCGACATGGGTGCGCCCGGCGACGCCCGTGTGGCTGGCGATCCCGCCGAGTGAAATGATCGTGCCGCCGCCCGCCTTGCGCAGGTGCGGCAGGGCGGCTTGGGCGCAGAGCATCGTGCCTTCGACCGTTGGCATATTGACCCGCCGCCACTCATCCATGGTGAGCTCGTCCAACGGTGTATTGCCACGAACCCCTGCATTATTGATGAGGATCGAGAGTTTACCGAAACGCTCGACGACTGCATCGGTCATTTCCTTGACGGCTGCGGCGTCGGTGATGCTAGCGGTGAAATGCATGGCGCGGCCCCCGGCATCTTCTATTTCTCGGGCCAACGTCTCCGCTTCCGCACCCGATGTCATCGCGTTGACGCAGACCGTCGCTCCCGCCTCGGCTAAGGCCAAACACGTGGCGCGGCCGATATTATGCGCAGCGCCGGTGACGATGGCGACGTCGTTTGCAAGTTCCCGTTCGGTTGACGGCATGAGAGCTCTCCTTGGCTATTTCTCTATGATGTAGCGCTGACCGTGGGCGAAGCGACGACTGGGCGGCAACGCGAGTTGGGCTAAGGTTATTTATACCAATTATGAGGAGATGCAGCGATGCTTCGCAACGATCTCACTTTCGGGTGGTTCCTGCCTACAAGCGGCGATACGACTTGCTTCGGCGACCCAGCCGCGCGCATCCCGCAGAGTTCGGAAGTCTTTGATGAAATTGTCGCCGCCGTCGACGAAGGCGGGTACAAGTATCTTTTGATGCCGGTGAATGCGACCTGCTGGGAAGCGACGGTCGTCGGCTCATATTACGCAGCGCGGACGAAGAATGTAGCGCCGTTGATCGCGCTTCGATCCGGCTATTGCAATCCTACTCTCGCGGCGAAGATGTTCGCGACTTTGGACCAGATGTCGGGCGGGCGGTTGTGTATCAATTTGATTGCTGGGATCAGCGACGACGACACGCGTGCTGATGGGATTATGGACACCAAGGAAGTCCGCTACGAGAAGATGGACGAAGAAGTTGAGGTCATGAAGAAGCTCTGGGCAGCTTCCGGCGCGATCGATCATCAAGGTAAGCATTATTCGGTGACGCAGGCAATTGAGCCAAAGCCTTTACAGCGGCCGCATCCGCCCTTTTTTCTCGGGGGTGGGTCAGAATTTGCGCTGGAGATTTCGGCGAAGCATTCGACGGTCCATCTTTTCTGGGGCGACAAGCCGGAAGTTATTGCAGCGAAGATCGGTGATATCCGCGAACGCGCTGCGAAATACGGGCGGCGGGATGACATTCAATTTGGCATGCGGCTGCAGATTATTTGCGAAGAGACTGAGGAGGCTGCATGGGATGCGGCCTATCGGCTGATCGCCGGGTCGACGAAATTCGAAATTGCCAACAGCCGGCTCGGCGCAGGCGCGGTCGAGGGGGTGCGTAAGACATCGGAAGCGAACCGCCGGGTGTGGGAACTGCTGGAAGAGTCCGGTGATGAGATGAAAATTCATCCGCATCTGTGGACCGGTATTTCGACGGTTCGCACGGGGGCCGGGATCGCCGTCGTAGGAACGCCGAAACAAGTGGCCGAAACGTTGGATGAGTTCGTGACGGCGGGATGCACGAGTTTTTGTCTATCGGGATATCCGCACGCGGAAGCAGCTCGCGTGTTTTCGACCAAGGTCATGCCATATTTCGAAGGGCGGCTCTCCGAAGGGTTTCCCCGTGCGGCGTAAGCTTTAGGGACGAGAGAAATCGAGGAACTTACCGAAACGTTTGGTCAGTTTGAGGTGGGCGACGCTGCCGCCGAGAATCATTTTCGGGCGGATCTGATCGTCGATAAATAAAGTCGACAAGCCATGCACGAGGCACCAGGCAGTGAAGACTTGGTCGGGAGCCGGAGAACTATAAAATCCAGACGGTTGGCATCGGCCTAGCTTTCGCTGCGCTAATTGCGGGCGCGATGTCGAACTTAGGGCTGAACGATATTGCAATGCTGTTGGCGTCTACCTGACGCTGACCCGCTTACTCAAAGCTTCGCCGAAGGGATTTGTTCGGTGGAGAGTTTGGTGGCGACTCTGGCGCGCGAGGCCGTAGCCGCCGCTTTGAGGTCGATTTGACCGTTCAGACGCAGGATAACGCTTAACCATCGATAAGCTTGAACCAAGTCCGGTTTGACCCCTTGGCCAGCCTCGTAGAGGCGGGCGAGTTGGAAAATGCAAACGTAGCCAGAGCGGGTCTTGGCATTCTGCGCACCAACAAGGTAGGTGTCGTGGGCTGCCTTTAGGTTGCCAACCTTGGCTTGGCGGCCGCCGCAGAAATAGCATCTTTGATCGTCGCATTGGGCACACAGCAGCAGCAAATTGCCATTGTCGCTATCGATGAATTGTTTGTATTTTGGAGAGACGGCTTGTGATGCGGATGTGCCGTTCAATAGAAAGATACCGCTCAGTAAAGTGAACGAAATTTTCCACAACATAGAAACAGACCTTTAATTACTCGCCGGATTCCCGTAACGGCTCCGATGTTCGCTGGTCCCGCATGTCCGCAATTTCATGGGACGAGAATAGCTTAGCAACCGTCGCGTATAAATACGGTTGCATAAATGTAACGCGAGGTCGCTTTTCCGGCGGGAAAAATTAACTTCTTCTGCGTAGTCCCTAATGATGGGAAGTTAAAGGAAATTTGCATGACAAAGGCAATCCAACTCGACCAACGCGGGCCGGTCTGGGTGTTCACTATCGATCAGCCGGAGAAAATGAACGCGCTCGATTTCACTACCAATGAAGAGATGACTGACCTCTGGCGGGATTTCGCCAACGACGATGGCGCCCGTGTCGCGGTCGTCACCGGTGCCGGGGGAAAATCTTTTTGCGCGGGCGCGGATCTCAAGACCTACACGATGCCCTTTGCGACATCGCCGGCGATGGAGTTTCGACACAAATACACCAATGGACCGGGATTCGCGGGCATCACGCGCGGTATGGAGATCAACAAGCCGGTCATCGCCGCGGTTAATGGGTATGCGATGTCGGGCGGGTTGGAATTGGCGTTGGCGGCCGATGTGCGGTTTTGCTCGCCGAACGCGCAGTTTGCCTTCCAAGATGTGCGCTGGGGCTTCCATCCTTGTGATGGTGGTTGCGTGCGCTTGCCGCAGATTGTCGGCTTGGGCCATGCGATGGAATTGATTCTGTCGGGAGACCGGGTCGGCGCAGACCATGCCTTTCGTATTGGGTTGGTGAACCGGATCATTCCAGCGGAAACACTGCTTGAAGAGACACTGGAATATGCGGACCGATTGGCCGTACGCGCGCCGCTCGCGCAACAAGCCGCGAAAGAAGTCGTCCTAGCCGCATATGGCAAGGCGATGGAAGATGCGTTGCGGATGGAATCGCGCTCGTTCTACGATCTTGGCCGGACGGAAGACCTCGACGAGGGGACGACCGCGTTCCGCGAAAAGCGGGACGCTAATTTCAAGGGACGTTAGAACAATGGAACATCAGGTATTAGGGCCCGGTTTCGCTGTTGAAATCACCGGTGTCGACCTCACGCAAGAGCAATCCGAGAGTACGGTCGACGCAATGCGCGATCTTTGGCTTCAACATAAAGTCGCGGTGTTTCGGAATCAGAATCTTGTGGACGAGGATCTGATCCGGTTTGCCCAATATTTCGGACCGACCTATGTATATGTCCGTGATCAATTCAATGACCGCAAGCGCCCGGTCATTACAATTATCTCGAATATTCAGAAGGACGGCCAGAAGCTCGGTGATCTTGGCGACGGAGAGGTGCATTGGCACACCGATCAAGCATATTCGAAGGAAGGCTCGTTCGGGACGATATTGTACGGCGTCGAAATCCCGGAAGACGGAGGCGCCACTTGTTATGGCGATCTGGCGCAGGCGTATGAGGCGCTGCCGGATGAGCTTAAGGAAAAGATCGCGGACAAAACTGTGACATATTCGATCGCACGCGCGGCGGAGACCCAGAAGCTCGGTCTGCCGGAAGTCCAACGCCGGGCGAAGCCGCCACTCTCTCACCCCTTGGTGCGCACCCATCCCTATCTCGCCCGCAAGGCGCTCTATATCAGCCCTAACCATGCACTTCATGTTGATGGCATGGACGTGGCGGAGGGGGCCGAACTGCTCGAGGCGGTGCATGCCTGCGCGACCCGACCCGAAGCGGTCTATTGTCATCAATGGCGCAAGGGCGACCTCGTCATACACGACAATACTTCGACAATTCATCGGCGCGATCCGTTTCCTGGAAGCCAACGGCGCTTGCTGCGGCGGACCGGATTCTTGCTGCCCGAAGAGGTGCGTTCGGCCTTCTAGGCGGCGCTTGCCGCGCCCTCCACCGGGGCTAAATCTTCCCTTACGGTCCGGGCTTAAGTCGGGCGACGAATAGGGGGAGAATACGATGGCGGATCAAGCGTATGATGTGGTGGTTGTCGGCGCCGGAAATGCGGCTCTGTGCGCGGCGATTTCAGCGAAACTCGAAGGCGCACACGTCCTCGTCCTGGAAAAGGCGTCCGAGGAAGAAAAGGGTGGCAATTCCTATTTCACGGCGGGCGGATTTCGTTTTGCGCATACCGGCCTTGATGACGTCTGCACGGATGTCCTGGTCGATCTCTCGGACGCGGAACGCGATCTAATCGATTTGCCGGCCCATGACCGCAATCACTTCTACGACCAGTTGATGAAGGTTACCCGACATCAGTCGGACGAGGACCTCGCGTGGACCTTGATCGATGGGTCGCGCCCGACCATGGCCTGGCTGCGTGAGCAGGGCGTGCGCTTTGTGCCGATGTTTGGACGGCAATCCTTTATGGTCGACGGCAAGCATCGGTTTTACGGCGGGGTGAATATTGAAGCGGTCGGTGGTGGTGCCGGGCTCGTCGAATTCCTGATAAAGCGCACCAACGATCTCGGTATTGAGATTCGCTACGAGACCGGTGCACGCAAATTGACCATCGACCGCAGCGGCCGCCTCCAAGGGGTCGAGGTGAAGACCATCGAAGGTTATGAGGAGATTCCCTGCCATTCGGTGGTGCTCGGCTGTGGCGGGTTCGAGTCCAATCCAGAGATGCGGGTGCGCTATCTCGGCCAAGGTTGGGATTTGGCACGGGTGCGCGGGACCCGGCACAATACCGGTGACGGCATCCAGATGGCACTCGATATCGGCGCGCAGCCTTTCGGCAATTGGTCGGGGTGTCATTCGGTCGGTTGGGATATCAGTGCGCCGCCGTTCGGTGACCGCGAAGTGTTGGACAATTTTCAGAAACACTCCTACCCGCTCGGCATCATGGTTAATCTCGATGGAGAGCGCTTCGTCGACGAGGGCGAAGACTACCGGAACCTGACTTATGTGCGCTTTGGGCGTGCCATCATGCAGCAGCCCCACCGCACGGCGATCCAGATATTTGATCAGAAAACGGTCGATATGTTGCGCGACGAGTACCGTATTCGTCAGGTCACCAAGGAAGAATCGGATACGATCGAGGAATTGGCGGTGAAACTTGACCTCGATCCTGAAAAATTGAAGGAAACCGTCGACGCCTATAACGCGGCCTGCCAGACCGGTGATTATAACCCGGCGGTGCTCGACGGGGTGCGGACGACGGGGCTGTCACCGAATAAAACCAACTGGGCACTACCGATCAATAAGCCGCCTTATGTTGCCTATGTGACGACAACCGGCATTACCTTCACCTTTGGCGGGCTGAAGATCGACGATCACAACGAAGTGCAGGACCTCGATAACCGCTCGATCCCGGGGCTCTACGCTGCTGGCGAGTTGGTTGGCGGGTTGTTCTACGAAAACTATCCAGGCGGCAGCGGATTGATGTCCGGCTCCGTCTTCGGAAAACGCGCGGGAGCGTGTGCGGCGGAATATGCGCGGGGGCGTAATACGGCCGCGGCTGAATAAGAAAATTATATAAAAGGAACGTTATATGCCATCGAATGAAGTTATCGGGTTTGTTGGGCTCGGCGTAATGGGTGGGCCGATGTGCGGCCACATCGCGAACAAGGGAGACAATCGCGTCATCGGGTTCGATAGCGTGGCAGCAGCGCTGGAAGCGCGGGCCGAGGACGGTGTGGAGGCGGCAACGTCGCTGGCGGATGTGGCGGCAACGGCGGATATTATCTTCCTTTCACTGCCAGGTGAGCCGCAAATCCGTGCCGTCTGTCAGGGTGACAGCGGATTGATCGCGCTCTCTCGTGCGGGGCAGTTGATCGTTGATTGCAGCACTGCACCGGTCCCCATGACGCACGAGATCGCCGCCGCCTTCGAGGCTAAGGGCGTCGCCTTTGTTGATGCGCCGGTGACCCGTTCCGCTCAGGCGGCGCGCGACGGCACCTTGAGTTTCATGGTCGGCGGCACGGAGAAGGATGTCGCACGGTCGCGCCCGTATCTCGACCGCATGGGCCAGGAGGTGAACCATGGCGGCCCGGTCGGCGCCGGTCAATTCCTGAAGCTGATGAACAATATGCTGGTCGCGCGGGTCACCCATGCCTTGGGTGAAGCGCTGGCGGTGGCGCGGGCATCCGGGCTCGTCGATGGAGAGACACTTTTCAAGGCCATGGCCACCGGTTCCGCCGACAGTTTCGTGCTGCGCAATCACGGCCTGAATTTCATGGCGAAGGATCATCACCCGACCGAATCCTTCCGCATCAGTTATTTGTTGAAGGATTTGAACTACGCCATCGATGTGGCCGAAAGCTGTGGCGTTGTGATGGAAGGGGCCTATACCAACCGCGAGGTTTTGGAGCGTGCCGACAAGATGGGATTTGGCGAGAAGTATCATACGGTAATCGTTGAGGCGATCGAGCACGCGAAGAAAGATTAAGGCGCGCCCTAACAACGTCGGCTATTTAGCGACGCGTAATCGCAGGATCTTATCGTCGCCGGGGCGCGGACTGCCGCGCCCATCGCGGTTGCTGGTCAGCAAGTATAACGCGCCGTCGGGACCACTGACGGCATCCCGTAAGCGGCCAAGTACGCCGTCGATCTCATTTCTGGCGAACAATCGCTCGATGGCGGTGACACTAATTCGTCGACCGGATTGCGATAATTTAAGCCGGATCAGTGCTTCGGAGCGCAACGTCGCGATGTACAGATCGCCCTGGTGGAAGGCGATACCGGCGGGTGGCACGGAATTCTCGGGCCACATCACGATAGGGTCGGCATAGGGTGCCTTTCCGGGCGCGCCGACGATCAACGGCCAGCCATAGTTCCGGCCTCTCTCAATGATGTTGATCTCGTCATGGGCGCCAAATCCAACCTCGCCGGACGGGCCGTGCTCGGACTGGAACAATTGCCCCGTCTCCGGATGCCAGGCGAGGCCCTGAGGATTGCGGTGGCCATAGGACCAGACGGGAGAGCTCGGGAATGGATTGTCGGTGGGAATGTTGCCCTCGGGATCTATCCGCAGGATTTTACCGCCGAGCGCATTCAGGTCCTGCGCCATACGGCGCTCGAATATTTCTCCTGTGGTGGCATACAGCATGCCGTCCGGTCCGAATGCGATGCGGCCACCATTGTGGAATAGCGCACCGGGCACGCCACCAAGGATGATCTTGTCGAAGGTGCCGTGGTTGCCGTGGTCGCGCAGCCGGACGATTCGGTTCCGCACACCGTTCTGTCCACGCCATGTGTACATCGCGTAAATATACGGCGCTTTCGGGAAATTCGGATGCACGGCGAGCCCCATCAAACCGCCTTCGCCGCGCGCGAAGAGGTTCAGGAAGAAATCACCGACACCGCTCGCTCTTCTTGTCGTCTCGAATACTGCATATGGCTCCGGCGCGAGTTGGCCGTCGCGAATTAGACGAACACGGCCGGGGCGTTCGCTGACCAGCGCTCTTCCATCGGGCAAAAAGACAAGCGACCAGGGGGCTT
>CAXAGK010000094.1:0-10690 GCA_963968305.1 uncultured Rickettsiales bacterium
AGATCTTCCAATGCGTCAGCGTGCTTGGCATGCACGCGCTGACCGAAGGCGGCCCGATGCTGCTGTCGGAAGCGAACAAAGCGGCTGCCGCGGCAGAATAAACACATGTTGTCATCCCGGATGCGTTAGCGAGCCGGGATTATTGTCCGTGTGCTTGTTGAGGGCGTTGATTTTCGAATGTGAGGCTCAGGCCTAAATTCCGGGTTTACTCAGTGGGCGCCCCGGAATGACGGAGAGATTATGGGTCCCGTGTTCGAGGGGAAATCCATGCAGGGGATGATGTATCTCGTGAAGAAGGGCTTATTCCCCGATGGCTCAAAGGTCCTCTATGCGCATCTCGGCGGCGCGCCGGCCCTCAATGGCTAAAGTTATACCTATCGGAACGGCTAGGCGGTTCGCGAACTGGTGATCTCACAGGGTGGATAATCACGCCCAATTGGTGCATCTTTCGCACATGGATATTCTCAGCGTATTCGGTATTCGTGGCCGCCCCAAGGAAGTACACCAACTCGAAGACGCGTTGAGTGCGCTCGGGTTGCACCCCAAGAGGGTGCCGGATTCGGTGAAGCTTGCCGCCGTAAAGCTGATGAAGGAAGCGGAAGGTGGTGCGATGGCGGATGCCGAAGCGAGTTGCGCCCATACCGCGCCATTGTTGGTGTATTGCATGCTCGGGGTCGATGACTATACGACGGCGAATGGAATGGGCGATACGGCCGCTGCCGAGGTACGGTTACGCCATGCCATAGAGAGTGGAGAGAGCCTCGATGCGCGCCTCGCGATGCTTACAGTCATCGCCAATGTAGTCCATCCAGAAATCATCGAGGAATTTGATCTTCAGGTCGATTGACTAGATCGTCCGGTATCCCCCGTCCGCCATCACGATCCCGCCGGTCACATACGCCGCCAGGTCCGAGGCCAGGAAAACGGCTGGGCCGACGATGTCTTCTGGTTTACCGGCGCGGCCCAGAGGGGTGTGGTCCATGAAGGTTTGGATTAGCTCCGGATTGTTGGCGCGGGCGTTCTCGTTCAGCGGCGTCTCAATCAGGCCGGGGCCGATGGCGTTGACCCGAACACCGTCCTTACCGAGTTCCGCCGCCAGCGCCTTGGTGAAGCCTAGCACGCCGTGTTTCGAGGTCGTATAGGCCAGCGAATTTGGCGTGCGCACGTGCATGAAAGACTGGATCGAGCCGATATTGATGACCCTACCCTTGGTCGCGCGCAATTGCTCGAGGAAGGCATGGGTGACGTTGAAGACGCCGTTCAGGTTGATCTCGATGATGTCGTCCCAGTCGGTGCGGACGGTGTCCGGGTCGCTGGTGAAGGCATTGCGGCGGTTGATGCCCGCGTTGTTGACGAGGATCGAGATTTTACCGATCTTCTCCTCGATCTGACCCGCGAGATGGAGGCATTGTTGCCGGTCGGTGACGTCGAGCTTGAAGCTCCAGGCCTCGCCGCCCGTATCGAGGATTTCTTGACCTACCTCACCGGCACCTTCCAGATTGGCGTCCAGAATGACCACATGTGCGCCATGTTCTGCATAGCCTTTTGCGATGGCGCGCCCGATCCCCGAGGCCCCTCCGGTCACGACCGCCAAGTGTCCTTCTAATAATTTGCTCATTTTATTGCTTCTATCCCCTTTAATCCTCGGTGTGAATGAACAAAATAACGTCCCATCCCCGGAAGCAAGGGGGAAGAGGGTAATAACCCGCATTTCAGGAGCATCACGGCATGGCGCAGCAAAATTGGACGGTCTATCTCTCGGGCGAAATTCACTCGGATTGGCGCGAGCGGATCAGCGACGGCTCGCAGAGCGCCGGATTGCCGGTGGAGTTCGTCTCACCGGTCACTGACCACGCGTCCTCAGACGATTGCGGGGTGAACATCTTGGGCGAAGAGGACAATCCCTTCTGGAAAGATCACAAAGGTGCGAAGGTGAACGCCATCCGCACCCGCACTCTGATTGAGCGCTCCGACGTCGTCGTCGTGCGCTTTGGCGACAAGTATCGGCAATGGAACGCGGCTTTCGACGCGGGTTTCGCGGCGGCGCTTGGCAAGCCGGTCATCACACTGCATGACGAAGCGCTGACCCACGCCTTGAAGGAAGTCGATGGTGCGGCGCAGGCCGTTGCCGAGACGCCGGAGCAGGTCGTGAAAATTCTGAACTACACGATTACCGGGGCGCTTTAAGGCTCCGGCTACGCTTCAAATCACGCACGAAGGCGGCGACGTAATCGTCGGCCGGATTGTCCTGGATTTCGTTCAGCAAGCCCATGGTGAAGTATTGATTGGTGATCGATTTCAGCACGGGTTGGGCAAGGCCCTTCACACCGATCATTGAGGCGATGTCCGCCGAGAACCACGCTGACCAAATTGGCTCAAAGTTTTTGAGGAAGTGGGTCGCCGCTTTATCGCCGTCGGCTTGGTTCGCCCCGATCCATACCAATTGCCGGTTCATATCTGCATTGCTAAAGGCCCGCTTTGAGAGATAGGCAATGGCCTCCGGCACACGATCTGCAAAGCTTGACGCGGTCACGGTGTGGACCGGCGAGGGCGGATACATCGTCGGCTTTGGGTCGGCGCATTCAGCTTGAGTGATGCACTTCTTAAAATGAGCTTCGTCGGCGCCGGTGCCGAAATCTACTTTCACCATCTCGTATTTGCCCAGGATGGCGGTCGGTGCCCAATAATATCCAACCAAGCTTCCCGGCGTTCGTAGGCTTTCGCGATGGAGCCGTCGAGCCCCGCGGCGGACCTGGGTCGACCAGCTCGAACCCTGCATCCGCTAGCTTCAAGGCCTTAAACAAATTACCGGCTGAAATTTGGCAATTCCATCCAGCTGGGCATCCAATGAAAGCTGATTTGGCCGGGTCTTCCGGATGTTTGAATAGTTTTGCGTGTTTTTGATTCCAGCGATGGTCGACAGTTCTGGTGTTTTATCGACGAGATACTTTGGAACCCAGAACCCTTCCTCACCGCCGTCCGAAAGCGACTTAACCGCGATCCTCAACCGCTTCTCGTCAACGCCCTTGCGGAGCGCTTCGGCAAAGGAATTCGTCCAGAGTTCCGGCGCGATATCCGGCTCACCTTTCTCGATCATCGAGGTGCCCGTTGGCATGGTATCGCCGGGTACCACGTCCACATCGCAACCGTAGCCATGTTTGAGGATCAAACGATCAAGATGCGCCATCAGCGTTGCCGAAGGCCAATTCATATCCGCAATGGTGGCCTTGCCACAGGCTGCAAATGCTGAGCTGGTCATGAGCATAGCCACTAAGGCTGCTCTGTGATTGTCTCTATCGGAAGGCGGCGGTCCCCGTGAGCTCTCGGCCCTGGATCAATGTCAGAATTTCGTTCGTCGCGTCCGGGATCGGCAGCATGCGGACGTCTCGATAAAGTTGCTCCAACCCGGTTTCCTCCGCGATGCCCATCGCACCATGCACGTGCATGGCCCATGAGACGGCCTGCTCGCACGCGGTGGTGGCATAGCGTTTTGCCATCGCGGAAATAGCGTTCGTGTGGTCGCCGCCGTCCATTGCGTCGAGCGCGTAGTAGCAGAGGAGACGGCTGGTCACGACATTGGTTTCGATGTCGGCGAGAAGTTTTTGGACAAGCTGATGCCCACCGATAGCCTTACCAAATTGCGTGCGTTCGCCCGCATAAACCTTCGCCTTGTCGAGCGCTTTTTGTGCTAAGTGCGTCGCCGCCAAACCGCAGAGCGGGCGATTGCCGTTCCAAGTGATGGTCAAGAGACGGGCAGCGTCTCCGGCGGAGCCGAAGGTATTGATCTCGGGCACACGGCAATCCTCGAAGACGATCTCCGACAGATGCCCCATTTTTAGGCCCATTGTCTCAATTTCTGTCACTTCCATATTCGGATTGTCGGCTTCGACGACGACACGACGCAGGTTGCTACCGCGATCGTCTTGGCCGTCAGCACAAGTCACGTTAATGATGCCGGCGATACTGGCATTGCTGCACCACATCTTTCGGCCGTTGATGACCAGCTCATTTCCGTCTTCCACGACGCGTGTCGTGACCTCGCGCGGGTTCGATCCTACGCCCGGCTCCGTCGTTGCCGTTCCGGTGATCTTTTTGCCTTCGAATAGGTCCGGCAGGAATAGCTCTTTTTGCTCCGGCGTTGCTTCCGCGAAAATGCGCGCAATGGTGCATTCATGACCCATGACGGCGATGGCTAGGAACGGTGGCAATTGCTCGTAGACGAGGCCGTAATTCAGCATCGACATACCGGACCCGCCATCGGCCTCGGAAAGGCGCGGCGCCATCAAACCCATATTCTTCAGATGGGAGAACGCTTCCAGCATCGCCGCTTTCGGCAATGACTTGTTCGGATCGTGCTTATCCAGAATGGGTTGAATATCCCGTTCCACCATACGGCGGGCGGAATCCTGGATCATCTTTTGTTCAGTCGAGAGTTCGAATTCCATGTCGATTCTTTCTTACTTGAAGTCGCATCCATCTCGCCAGCGTTATTCTTGGTAACGCTTTGCGTTTTGGAATGACTAAACCATCGCGAAGCCACCGTTGATGCTCAGTACCTGCCCCGTGACCCAGGAGGCGCCGTCGCCGCAAAGATAGACGATCCCGGACGCGATGTCGTCCGGTTGGCCAAGACGGCGGGTCGGATACATGCGCAGGATGGTCTGCTCACGTTTGGCGAAACGCTCTTCGCCGATGGAGGCCAATACTTCTTTTTCTCGGCCCTGGCGCAGCTCGGTATCCGTCGCACCTGGTGAGACCACGTTCAACGTGACGCCGTTGCGGCCGACTTCTTGCGCCACCGATTTGACGAGTGAGATCACTCCGCCCTTGGCTGCGGCATAGTAGGAGTGCCGAGCCTGGCCCGTTCGCGCCGCGTCGGAAGCTAGGCAAACGACGCGGCCGTATTTGCGTTCCACCATGCTGGGCAGGACGGCGTGGATGACGTTCATTGAGCCGTAGAGACAGATATCGAGCATCTGTTTCCAGTCTTCCGGTGTCGATTCCATGAAAGTCTTGTCGGCGACAATGGCGGCGGTGTTCACCATGACATCGACGGGGCCGAGTGCTGACACGGTCTCCGCGACCATTTTCTGCACTTCAGCCATATTGGTGATGTCGCAAGCAATGCCGAGGGTGTCCGCACCGGTTTCGTCTTTTAATCGAGCCGCCGCTTCACTGGCGCGGTCGCCGACAACATCGGCCAGCGCCACTTTCGCACCTTGTAGCGCCATCATTACGCCAGCAGCATAGCCGATGCCCCGACCACCACCTGGGATGAGTACTGTCCTGCCGTGAAATCCTTCCGCCACGTTCTATATCCTTTCCGAACCGCGCCGCCCGTTAGGCGGCGTTGCGTCGTATGAACCAAATGGGCCGTCTTAGCGGCCTTTGCGATTAAGAAAGTAGGAGCGCGAACGGAATGGACCAGAAGCGGGTTCCAGAAGGTTGGGATAAAGAGAAAGCCCTCGCGGAAGGCGTTCGCTTGAACGTCAAGCGGGCGGGCTCGGGACACCCGGTTTTAATGTTTCACGGCGGCATGGGATCTTGGACCCATTGGATTCGCAATATAGACGTGCTGGCCGAACATTTCGAAGTCCGCGCCATCGACGCACCGAGCTACGGCGATTCCGAACAGGTCGATTACGGCCTGACGCCGCAGGAATATTTGCGTGTCGCTATCGCCTCGGTCGAGAGGATTGTCAAAGACGACGAAAGCTTCAGCATAGTCGGCTTCTCGTTTGGCGGCGCTATCGGAAGCGCCGTTGCAGCACATTTCGGCTCTCGCTTGCGCGCGGTGACGGTCATCGGTCCCGGCGGTTTTTCGATCAAGGGCCGTCCGCGCCTCGATTTCATCCGATACGGAGATGTGAAAGATGATCCCGCCGCTTATCGCCACGCACTCGGTCACAATTTATTGCAGCTGATGCTGAAGCATCCGGAATCGCTGAGCGAAGAGGTGCTCGACATGCAACATGAGAATGTCGACCGCGCCAAGTTCAACAGCCGCAACGTCAGTGCACAGCCGATCCTGCCGGAGAATTTAGGCAAGGCTGGATGCCGCGCCCAGCTGATCTACGGCGAAGATGACGTGACCGCGTTTCCTTCCATCGAGCATCGGGCCGACATGATCCGCGAGCATGTGCCGGACCTGAACCTGCACGTTCTGCCGAATGTTGGCCATTGGGCGATGTTCGAGGGTGCGGATGACGTCAATCGACTGATTATTGATTTCCACAAAGAGGCCTGAGGGCCAAGAGACAAACCGGAGAATATCCATGGCATATGAAAACATCATTGTCGAGAACGACGGCCCCGCCTGTGTCATCACATTAAACCGTCCGGAAAGCCGAAATGCTTTCAGTGTCGCCACGATGGCGGAAGTACTCGCCGCCGCCCAAGTAGCTGAAGCTGATGATGCGATCTTTGGTGTAATCGTTACCGGCGGTGAGAAGTACTTCGCGTCAGGTGCGGATCTCAACGAAGCATTAGCGCTGAGCGGCCCGAAAAGTGTCGTCGACTACATGAAAAATTGGGAACAGCTCCTGCGCGGTCTGGAGGAGTTGGAAATCCCTGTCATTGCAGCGATCGAAGGTTTCTGCATGACGGGCGGCGCAGAGTTCGTGCTGGCATGCGACATGCGGGTCGGTGCCGAAGGCTCAAGCTACGCGATCACGAGCGCCAAGATCGGCACTGTTGCGGGAGCGGGTGGCACGCAACGTTTGCCGCGCCTCGTCGGTATCGGCAATGCTTTGGAAATTATGTTAATGGCTGACCCCATTCCGGCGGACGAAGCTTATCGGATTGGATTGATCAACAAGCTAACACCGAAGGGTGGGGCGCTTGCGAAGTCGAAGGAGATGGTTGGCGTGCTGGCGCAGCGCGCACCGCTCAGCCTCGCGTGGGTCAAGCGCGTTGTCTACAACGGTATGCAGATGGATCTGCGCTCCGCCATCGATTACGAGCGCTTCGTCGTGACCTCGATCTATCAGAGTGCCGATCGCAAGGAAGGCATTGGCGCATTCCTTGAGAAACGCCAAGCCGAATTCAAGGGTGAGTAGAGCAGTATGAGTTCAGAGAACAAGATGCCGCCGGAATTCGTGTTGTCCGGCATCAAGGTCGTCGACTTCAGCCGCTTGTTGCCCGGCCCTTGGGCGACGCAAATGATGGCGGATTTCGGAGCCGAGGTGATCAAGGTTGAACAGCCGGAAATCGGAGATGGGGCGCGTCACAATCCGCCGAATTATGAGACCACGAGCGCCTATTTCCACAGCGTCAATCGCAACAAACGCGATATTGCCCTCGACTTGTCGAAGCCGGAAGGTCAGGCCGTCGCGCATCGTCTGATTGCGGAGGCCGATGTTGTCCTGGAATCCTACCGCGTCGGCGTCACGAAGAAACTCGGTATTGATTACGAAACAGCTAAGAAACTAAACGAAAGCGTGGTTTATTGCTCGATCACCGGTTTCGGGCAAGACGGCCCCTTGGCACCCATACCAGGCCATGACTTGGTGATTCAAGCGATGACCGGCATCATGGGCGTCAATTTGGAGCGCGGCCTCGGCGTGCCGGAAGTACCGCTGTTTCAAGCCGGCGACTACGCGGCGGGCGGGATCGCGATGATTGGAATTCTGCTGGCTTTGATGCGCCGCCAACAGACAGGTGAGGGGCGCTTCATCGACTGCTCGATGTTCGACAGCCTGTTCTCGATGGCGAATATCGCGCTTTCAGCCGGAATGGCTAAAGACGCCGGATACAGCGGCGAGCCGGTAATGGAATCATACGGCGGCAACCCCCGTTACAATCATTACGCCACGAAAGACGGGAAGGGTGTCGCGATTTCTCTCTTGGAAGCAAAGCTGTGGCGCGAATTCTGCGATATTATCGGCCGGCAAGACTTGGTCGATGCGGATGAGAGCCCGGCGGATCGTCACACCACGCATGGCGGTAAGGGCGATGTCTATCGCGATGTGCTGACGGGATATTGCGCTGAGCGAACTCGTGACGAGATTGTGGCCGAACTGACGGCAATAGGCGCCCCGATTTGCCCAATTCTGACACCGGGCGAAGCGCTAGAGGATGAGCACGTGAAGCATCGCGGACTGATCGAATACATCGATGCGCCGGGCGAAGGGCGGATCGCACAGATCGGGAATCCGCTGGCGGGGATGGGAATGTCGGAGAGCAAACAATCGGCCGCTCCCGTGCTTAATCAGCATGCGGAAGAAATTCTCGCCGAATTGAAGTATTCTAGTGAAGAAATTGCGGAACTGAAAACATCGGGAGCAATGGGATCATGAGCACGACGGAAACACGCAATGCAATTGAAGCCGGCCGCTTTGTCGGCTCGGCAATTGGGAGGAATTATCCAAGCAATGTCCTGGACGCGGCGAAAATGTGCCTCGTCGATTGGTGCGGCGTGGCGCTTGGCGCACGCAACGAGGAAGCGGCTGCAGCAGTTCGTAAGGTTGCGATGAATTGGGGAACCAACGGCAAGGCACAGGTGTTGCTGGGCGGGAAAGCCGCGCCGGGGGTCGCTGCCATGATCAATGGCACGATGGCCCATTGCCTTGACTATGACGATACGCATGTCGGTGCGACGACCCATGTCAGTGGTCCGACAGTGGCCTCGGCCTTGGCGGTTGGTACGCATCTCGGAGCGAGCGAGCAGGATATCTTGTCCGCCTTAATCACTGGTTTCGAAGTTGCGGCGCGTCTCGGCAACGGTGCGGGGCAACCGGCCAATTTACGCGGGTTCCATGCAACGGGCATCTTCGGCGCGTTTGGGGCGACGGCGGCGGCGAGTGTTCTCTATAAGTTGAATGAAGCGCGGGCACGGAACGCTTTCGGTGCCGTGGCGACGCAAACGGGTGGGCTCAGCGCCTCCTTCGGCACCATGTCGAAACCCTTCCACGCAGGTAAAGCCGCGCTGAATGGCGTGTTGTCGGCGGAGCTGGCAGGCGAAGGCTTTATCGCAAAGGAAGATTTGATGGAGCCGGGTGGCGGTCTTTCGACATCCTTGTTTCAGGACGGTGGTGCTTCGCTGTCATCCCTCGATTTCTCATCGGGGCCGTGGGAAATCACGCGCAACACGTTCAAGCCGTATGCGGCTTGCCTTTTGACCCATGCCCTGATCGATGCAGCGCGGAGCCTGTCCGATCAGGTGAAGGGCAAGGACGTCGCAAAGATCGAGGCAGTGGTCAGCCAACCGGCGATCAAACTCGCGGGCAAACCTAATCCGCAAACCCCGCTCGAAGGGAAGTTCAGTCTCGCCTATTGCGCGGCGTTGGGGCTCAGTGGGTATGAAGCGACCGAAGCCGACTTCTGTGACGAGCGCATCGCCGATCCTGCGTTGCGCAATCTTCTGCAACGGGTGGAACCGAAGCCGACGGATGACATGGCGCAGACGGCAGCGCGGATCGTCGTAGAGTTGAAGGATGGCACGCAACTCAACGCGGATATTCCGCTGGCGCTTGGTAATCCTGACAATCCCATGAGTTGGGACGATATGTGGCGTAAATTCGAGCCGCTGGTCGAGCCGACGCTCGGCAGCCGGTCGCGCGAGATGTACGACTTGCTTCGCGGCTTCGAGGAGCCCGGCAGTCTCGATACTTTCGTGAGCATGGTCGCCGCGAATTAATCGCTGGGTCGTTTCCCGGTTATCCGCATTGCTGTAGCCGGGAAACGAATTATTTCGTCGCGATCACGTTCAGACTGATCTGCATACCACCGATCTTCAGCGTGCTGGAGTCCTCGAACAGATCGTGAGTCTCAACGCGTTCGACGGTGCTAAATCCTGCGACCGAGAGATAGTCGCTAAGAAATTCCAACGTCAGACCCACCATGTGGAAATCGTAAGAATCGGTCTGGCCGCCAAAGGCGATTCGCATGATGGCGAAGCGCTGCTCCATATCCAATTGTGGATGCAGGAACAGGCGGCAGAGCGTTTCGAAATCAGGAACACTGATCCGCAGTTTGCTGCCGCTCGACAATACGCGGTGGCATTCCGTCAGGGCCTTCGGCAGATCGTCGAGATAGCCTAGATGCTCGAAGACATGGCTCGCGTAAATCTCCGCAACGGATCCGTCCGTATAAACGGAAAGGTCGCGGCAATCACCGAGCGCGTCCATATGGGGGCCCTCTTGCACATTCAAGATCGTCCAACCGGCCTTGGGCTCTTCGCCGCCGATATGCAGTCGTAATGGTACCTCTGACATGTCAGCCAACTTATCGGAGCGAAATTGCAATGCAAAGAGGCTCGCTGGACCTGGGGCCGACCTGCTATATTTAACTCAACAAATTCCTCATCGATTTTGGAGATAGAAATGTCGCAAGCCCCAGAAAGCCACGGCCACGATCCGGAGATAACCAAGACCCTCGCTGATTTCACGATGGGCCTGAAGTATGAAGACCTTTCCGATGAGGCGATCGAGGCGGCAAAACACTGCCTTCTGGATTGGATCGGCGTGACGGTGGCGGGCCTCGAAGAGCCGCTGACGCATATGTTGATGGAACAAGCGGAAGCCGATGGCGGCGCGGCTCAGGCGACTGTTGTGGGCGACGGGCGTAAGGTGAGCACCTCTCAAGCGGCCCTGATCAACGGCAGCGCCTCTCATGCGCTCGACTATGACGACGTGCAGACGCGCCTTCAGGGGCATCCGACGGTGCCGGTGGCGCCGGTCGTCCTGGCACT
>CAXAGK010000095.1:0-10663 GCA_963968305.1 uncultured Rickettsiales bacterium
AGCAAGGCGACGAACCCGGAAGCGGCGGCGAAGGCGCTGTCCAGCTATCAAGATATTTATTGGATCGCGGGTGGTCGCGCCAAGGAAGGCACGCTTGAAGTGCTTTATCCTTTCCTGCCGAGCGTGCGTCGCGCTTATCTGATCGGTGAGGCTGCGGATCGCCTTGGCGGCGAATTGGACGGCCGTGTAGAGATCGAATACTGCGGCAACCTGAACCGTGCGCTGGAGGCCGCCAGCCAGGCCGCCCACGGACACAAAGCCGTGGTGCTTTTGTCGCCCGCCTGCGCGTCATTCGATCAATTCGCTAGTTTTGAAGAACGTGGGGAGATTTTCTGCCGTCTCGCGGCGGAACTGCCGGGCGGTTTGCGTGATATCCGATACGACGGGAAGGCCGCCTGATGTCCATCGCAAGGACCGATAATTCGACACTTGGCCGCTGGTGGTGGACGGTCGATCGTTGGACGCTGTTGGCGCTCATGGTGTTGGCCACCATCGGCGTGGTCTTGGCGATGGCGGCAAGCCCTCCGGTCGCCGAGCGGATCGGCCTCGAACCGCTCCATTTCGTACGCCGCCAAGCCACATATTTGCCGGTCGCCTTGTTGGTCGTGGTCGGTGTCTCGTTGTTGTCGCCTGTTGGCGCGCGCCGTCTGGCAACCATAGTCTTCCTGGGCGCGGTGTTGATGTTGGTAGCGACCCTGATGGCCGGCACCGAGATCAAGGGTGCGCGGCGGTGGATCAGCATCGCGGGTTTCTCATTGCAGCCGTCTGAATTCGTCAAACCCGCCCTTGCGGTGGTATGTGCTTGGATGTTCGCGGCGAGTCGGTTGGGTGAAGACATTCCCGGCAATCGTATCGCGTTCATACTTTTCGCGCTCGTCGCAGGATTGCTGCTCTTGCAGCCGGATGTGGGACAAGCGCTGGTCGTCTCCGCCGTGTGGTTCAGCCAATGGTTCCTGGCGGGCTTACCGATGATCTGGGTCGCGGTTACCATTGGCATGGGGATAGCCGGGTTAACCGCCGCTTACTTTATTTTTCCTCATGTCGCGAGCCGCATCGACCGCTTTATCGATCCGGCCTCCGGCGACAGCTATCAGGTTGACCGCGCTATGGAAGCGTTTATGAACGGCGGCATGTGGGGCCGCGGGCCCGGTGAGGGCACCGTGAAAGCGAACCTGCCCGACGCGCATGCGGATTTCATCCTCGCCGTCGCGGGCGAAGAATTTGGCCTGATCTTGTGCCTCGTCATCGTCGCCCTGTTCGGGTTTGTCGTCCTGCGTGGTATCGCCAATCTCATGCGGACCACAGATTTGTTCGTCGTGGTCGCGGCGACTGGATTGTTGGTGCAATTCGCTCTGCAGGCGCTCATCAATATGGGCTCAACTACCAGCTTGATGCCGACCAAAGGGATGACGCTTCCATTCATCTCCTACGGCGGTTCGTCTTTGCTGGCGTTGGCGTTCGGGATGGGAATTTTACTCGCGCTGACCCGTCGGCGCGCGGGAGGAACCCCATGACCGGAGCGCTCCGTCCTATCGTTATGGCGGCCGGCGGTACCGGCGGGCATGTGTTTCCGGCACAAGCATTGGCGATGGAGCTGCGCGGGCGCGGTTATCGTTTGGTGCTCGTGGCGGACCGGCGAAGCGAAGTCTTCGATGGCGCGCTTGGTGAGCTGGAAGTGCACCGGATCGACGCCGCCGGCGTCAGCGGCAAAGGTCATGTCGCGAAAGGGGCCGCGATCATCCGACTAGCGCGCGGATATTGTCAGGCGCGGCGATTGCTGAAACGTCTAAAGCCGGCCGTGGTCGTCGGTTTCGGCAGTTATCCTTCCGCGCCGACAGTTCTGGCAGCGCAACATATCGGCGGTAAGACCGTCATCCACGAACAGAACGCGGTTCTCGGCCGCGCGAATCGCATGCTGGCACGGCGGGCGACACGCATCGCAACCGCATTCCATACGGTCCGAGCGCTGCGGGCCGCGGATCGTGAGAAAACTGTGTGGACCGGTAATCCGGTTCGCCCCGAAGTGATTGCGGCGCGGGACCGTCCCTATACGCCGCCGAGTGCTACGGGAGACGTAAATTTACTTGTTGTTGGTGGCAGCCAAGGGGCCAAGATCTTGGGCGAGGTCGTGCCGCGCGCGACGGCCCTCCTCGATGCGGAAATGCGTTCCCGTCTTCGTGTCGTCCAACAATGCCGTGCGGAAGAAGTCGACACCGCCAAAAGCAATTTTGGGCGCGCGCATATTCAGGCCGAAGTATCGACTTTCTTCGACGACATTCCGGAGCGTTTGGCCAAAGCAACCTTGGTCGTGTGCCGCAGTGGGGCATCGACCGTCGCCGAACTGGCTGCCATGGGTCGGCCGGCGTTGCTGGTGCCTTTCGCCCATGCGACAGACGATCACCAGACCGCGAACGCGGAAGGGCTCTGCGATGCGGGGGGCGGCTGGATTATTCAACAAGACGCCCTGACCGCCGAACATTTGGCCGAACGATTGACCTCGTTACTTACACCCGGACCGACTCTATCGATGGCTGCGAAATGCGCCGCGCAAATGGGAAAACTCGAAGCGGCTGCTCAGCTGGCCGATTTGGTGGTCTCCGTCTTGGATGGCAACGGCAATGGCGATTTCGCCGATAGACGGGAGGCCGCCGCATGAAGGAAATGCCGCTTTCAATCGGAACGATACATTTCGTCGGCATTGGTGGTATCGGCATGTCCGGCATCGCTGAGGTCATGCACAATCTCGGCTACGTCGTGCAAGGCAGCGATATCGCCTCGAGTGCCAATGTGAAACGCCTCGAGTCCTTGGGGATTTCGGTGGCAATCGGTCATGACGCCACGAATATACAGCAAGCGGATGTCATCGTGGTCTCGTCGGCGGCCAAAGCCGACAATCCGGAAGTGGTAGCGGCCCGATCGCGGTTGGTCCCGGTGGTGCGGCGCGCGGAAATGTTGGGCGAGCTCATGCGCCTCAAATGGTCCATCGCGGTCGGCGGCACCCACGGAAAGACAACAACGACGTCATTGATCTCGGCGATTCTCGATCATGCGGAATTTGATCCGACGGTCATCAACGGCGGTATCATCAACGCATACGGCACCAATGCGCGCCTCGGTGAAGGTGAGTGGATGGTGGTGGAAGCTGACGAGTCGGACGGCACTTTCGTGAAGCTCCCTGCGACAATCGCCGTGGTCACCAACATTGATCCCGAGCATCTCGATTTCTATGGCGACTTCGAGCACGTCAAGGCGGCCTTCCAAACTTTCGTTGAAAACATCCCGTTCTATGGTTTCGCGGCGATGTGCATCGACCATCCCGAAGTCCAGACAATGATCGGGCAGATCACCGATCGCCGGATAGTCACCTACGGGATGAGCCCTCAGGCAGAAGTGCGCGCGGAGAATTTACGCCAAGGTCCCGGCGGTGCGACCTTCGATGTCGTGCTGTCATCACGCTCGGGAGAGGTTCGGAGGATCGAAAATATCCGCCTGCCGATGTTCGGCGAACATAATGTGTTGAATGCGCTGGCTGGTGTCGCGGTCGCGACGGAAATGGGAATTCCTGGCGAGATCGTAGCGGGTGGATTGGCGAAGTTCAGCGGTGTGAAACGGCGGTTCACGAAGACCGGCGAAGTCAACGGCGTCAGCATTATTGACGATTACGGGCACCATCCGGTCGAGATTTTGGCCGTCTTGCGGGCTGCTCGATCAGCCACGCGCGGCCGTGTCGTCGCCGTGGTACAACCCCACCGTTACAGCCGCTTGATGGATTTGTTCGACGATTTTTGTACCTGCTTCAACGATGCCGACACGGTTATCGTCGCCGATGTGCACGCGGCGGGCGAAGCACCGATCGAGGGGATCAATCGAGACGCCTTGGTCGAAGGGCTCCGCACCCATGGCCACCGCAGCGTCGAAGCGCTCTTGGGCCCCGATGCATTGCCTCAGATGGTCTCTCGGTTGACCAACGCTGGTGACCTCGTTGTTTGTCTTGGTGCCGGCACGATTTCGAATTGGGCGAACGACCTTCCGGATGCGCTCGCCGCCTTGCCTCATAGCAGAGCGGAGGCTGGGTGATGGTGATGGTTGCCACCAAACACACCGACGGGTTGATTGATCGCTTACCCCTGGTGAGCGGCCGTTACGAGCCGTTCGCCGATCTCGATAGCCGATCTTGGTTCCGCACTGGCGGGGCCGCCGAAGTATTGTTCGAGCCCGCCGACGCTGACGACCTGCAAACTTTCATGGAAGGGCGGCCGTGCGGTGTGGCGATCACAATCATTGGGTTCGGCTCCAATCTCTTGGTGCGCGACAGTGGCGTCGACGGCGTGGTGATTCGTCTCGGTGAGGCGTTTGCCGGGATCGACCTGGACGGCGATACGATTACGGCCGGTGCATCGGCACTTGATGTGAACGTGGCGCGAGCGGCACAAGCCAAAGGGATCGCCGGCATGGAGTTTCTCTCCGGAATTCCCGGAACGATCGGCGGCGCGGTTCGCATGAATGCGGGTGCCTATGGTAGCGAGTTCGCTAATGTGGCGCTTGATGTGACCGTGATTGACGAGCGCGGCGGCGCGCATGTGCTGAATTCTTGCCAGCTCGATTTCTCGTATCGCCGAAGCGCGCTGCCGGAAGGATGGGTTGTCATCTCCGCACGTCTGCAAGGAGAGCCGGGAAGTACCGAGGAAATCGCCGAGCGCATGGCCGCGATTGCGTCTGCGCGAACCGAAAGCCAACCGCGAACGCGGACTGGGGGTTCGACTTTCGCCAATCCTCCCGGTCACAAAGCTTGGGAATTGATCGACCGTGCCGGTTGCCGGGGGTTACGGCGGGGCGGTGCCATGGTCTCTGAGCAGCACTGTAATTTTCTTCTGAACACTGGAGACGCCACCGCGACCGATCTCGAGTTGCTGGGTGAAGACGTCCGGTGCCGGGTCCTCAAGGAAACAGGCATTCAACTGGAATGGGAAATTCAACGCATCGGCATCGCGCCCTTTAGGAAACCCTCATGACGAAGACCGCTAAAAAGAAAGTGGCGAAGACGCCAAAGCGCAGTGCGGTGCGGCGCCGCGTATGGCCGCGCTGGATACGCCCGGCATTGCTCGTCTCTGCGGTGGCCCTGATCCTCGGCGGCCTCGGCGGTGCGGGTGTGTGGGCCGTTCGTGCCGGAATGGTCGAGACGGCGTTCGCGAAAGCCGTTACCTATTACGAATTGGCAAATCGATCAGCTGGCCTTGTGGTGCGTGAGGTCTTGGTCGACGGGAGGCAGGAAACGTCCCGTGAGCGGATGCTGGTCGCCCTTAAGGTAAACCGCGGCGATCTCATCTTGACGTTCGACGTCAACGCGGCGCGTGAACGTTTGCAGGGCATGGGTTGGATTGCCTCGGCTCGGGTCGAGCGGCACCTGCCGGATACGATCCGAGTCTCCGTTGTGGAGCGCGTTCCCGTTGCGGTCTGGCAACACAAAGGCAAATTCTTGCTCGTCGACGCTACCGGCACGGTTATCGGATCCGATGGCGTGGAACGCTTCCGTGATTTGAAAATCATCGTCGGTAAGGACGCACCGAAACATGCGCAAGCACTTATCGCTATGTTGCTGGAGCACCCGAAATTAATGGCGCGAGTGAAGGCCGCATTCCGTTCCGGTGGGCGGCGCTGGAACTTGCGTATGGATAACGGCATCGACGTACGATTACCCGAAACCGATGCCTTTGCAGCCTGGGATCGATTGGCGAAATACGAGGCGCAGCACAAGCTGTTGGGCCGCGATATCGGTAGTATCGACCTTCGTTTGCCGGATCGGGTCGTCGTCAAAGTGCGGCACGAGAAACCCATTAAAAAATCGCAGCGGGGGAGCCGAACGTGAGTGGCAAGATATTCTCCAGCGGCAGTGAGGGTTAGAGCGGGTGGCGCGGAGCGACCAAATCGCAGCGCTTGATATCGGCACGACAAAAGTCTGTTGTTTTGTGGCCGAGCGGGACGGTATCGACCGCGTCCGCGTGGTCGGGATTGGACATCATGTTAGCGAGGGGCTGAAGGCCGGCGCCATCGTCGATATGCAGGCGGCCGAGCAATCCGTGCTGGCGGCGGTGCACGCGGCCGAGCAGATGGCGGGGACGACGATTCGCGATGTCATCGTTAACGTTTCTTCAGGCGAGCCGTTAAGTCAGTTCGTCGATATCGATACTGATTTGTCTGCACAGGCTGTTGGCGAACGCGAATTGGGGCGGCTGTTCAATGATCAAAAACTCTCCGGCCTCGCCTCAACGCGTCATCTCGTGCACGCCATCCCAATTGGCTACGAGATCGATGGCTCGAACGGCATTCGCGATCCGCGCGGCCTTTACGGGCATAATCTGGGTGTGCGGGTGCATGCGGTAACCGCGGCGCCGTCGGCACTGCAGAATGTGGTGAACTGTGTCGAGCGCTGTCATCTGGGATTGGCCGATTTTGCCGTCAATCCTTATGCGGCGGGCGTGGCCAGCGTGGTCGAGGACGAACTCGACTTGGGTGTCACGGTCATCGATATGGGCGGTGGTACCACGTCGATAGGTATTTTCTTCGAAGGGGCGCTGGTTCATGTGGATTCCCTGCCCATCGGTGGCGGCCATGTCACCAGTGACATCGCGCGAGGATTATCGACGCCGATGCAACATGCGGAACGCTTGAAGACGCTAAACGGTACCTGCCTATCGTCGCCGACCGACGAGACGGAGATCATCAGCGTGCCGCGGGTCGGCGAGGAAGACGACTCGCAAGCACTGACGATTCCAAAATCGTTCTTGGTCAGTATCATTGGGCCGCGCGTCGAGGAAACCTTGGAATTGGTGCGGGATCGGTTGGCGGCGAGCGGTTTGGATCGCAAAGCGGGACGCCGTGTCGTGTTGACGGGCGGCGCTAGTCAACTTCCCGGGGTCCGAGAATTTGCGGGGCAGATATTAGACAAACAAACGCGAATGGGTCGCCCGATTAAGGTTGCGGGCCTCGCGGAAGCGACATGTGGCCCGGCCTTCTCTGTTTGCGCCGGTCTGTTGTCGCTCGCAGTCGACAACCGGGGTGAGGCATGGCCGCCGCCACCTCTGGAAGCAGCGAAGACGAACGGCGCCTTCGGCAAAGTCGGAGGATGGCTTCGTGCGAACTTCTGAACGTGAAATGAAATTACCCGCATCCGGTTACGGCAAACTGGATGTGACTTCGCCGGAGATGTTCCGGCACCCCCTAGCATTGCAACTAGATTGCGGAGATAGTTATGACCATTAAGTTATCGATGCCAAAACCGGAGGCCGATTTGAAACCCCGGATCACCGTTGTCGGCGTCGGCGGCGCCGGCGGGAACGCCGTCAACAACATGATTCAAGCCAACCTCGAAGGCGTTGATTTCGTGGTGGCGAATACGGATGCCCAATCGCTCGGGCAGTCCACCGCCGACAGAAAAATTCAACTGGGCTCGACGATTACCCAAGGTCTGGGTGCGGGCTCTCGTCCGGAAATCGGTCGCGCTGCCGCCGAGGAGTCCTTGGACGAAATTCTCGATCATCTGGCGGGCAGTCACATGGTGTTCGTGACCGCAGGCATGGGCGGTGGAACCGGGACCGGTGCGGCACCCGTTATCGCCCGGTCGGTGCGCGAACACGGTATTCTGACCGTCGGTGTCGTCACCAAGCCCTTCCACTTTGAGGGCAATCACCGGATGAAGACGGCGGAAGAAGGCATTGAGGAGCTGCAGCAGTTCGTCGATACCTTGATCATCATCCCCAATCAGAATCTGTTCCGGGTCGCCAATGAGAAGACGACTTTCGCGGAAGCGTTCAAGATGGCGGATAATGTTCTCTATTCCGGCGTGCGCGGTGTGACTGATTTGATGGTCATGCCCGGACTGATTAACCTGGATTTCGCCGATGTCCGTACCGTGATGAGCGAGATGGGCAAGGCAATGATGGGCACCGGTGAGGCCGATGGCGAGAGCCGGGCCATCGCCGCGGCCGAAGCAGCCATTTCGAACCCGCTGCTTGACGATATCACCATGAAGGGAGCTCAGGGTGTTCTGATCAACATCACCGGTGGTCCTGACATGACCTTGTTTGAGGTCGACGAAGCGGCCAATCGCATCCGCGAGGAAGTCGACAACGAAGCCAACATCGTCTTCGGCTCGACCTTCGATGCGGAGATGGAAGGTTTGCTCCGTGTCTCGGTGGTCGCGACCGGCATTGAAGCTGAAGCCGTTTCCTCACCGCGCCCGATGCCTTCGGGTCTCTCTACCTTGACGCCGCGTACTGTTCGTCCCGCTTCGGTGGTTGAAGAAGCGCCGATGCCCGCGGTCGTCACGGCACTTGAGGTTGAGGTCGAAATGCCGACGCCTGAGTTGGAGGTCGAAGCGGAAGAGCCGGAAGCTTTACTCTTGGACGACGTTGATATGAACGAGCCGGTCGAAGAGACGCCGGCAGTTGCGGCGGCACCTGTGCCAAAACGCACGGTCACGGCAAGCACGCGGGTGACGGTGACGAAACCTGCTCAACCACAGGCCGCAGCACCGGCAGCAACCCCCGCACCCCAGCCGGAACAGGCGGTGGAAGAACCGCAGGTCACGCAACAACCGAACCGTCGTGCACCCTTTATCCCAGCGAAACCGGTGGTGGCTGAGGAAAGTGCGGAGGATGCGGAGCCGGAACCATTCGCGGCCGCGGCGATGGAAAATGGCCGTAATGATGGTGAAAAAGCGCAGAAGGAACACCGTCGCCCGAGCCTGTTCGAAAGGATGACCGGCGCGGGAAAGCCGCCAACGCCGACGACTAAGGCCGTATCGCCGATGCCGAAGCCGGCAGCACCGGAAACGGCGGCGCCGGAAGCGCCGGAGGCCGATGAGCGGTTCCAATTGTCGCAGGCGGAAGAAGAAATGTTGGATATTCCGGCATTTCTCCGGCGGCAAGCCAACTAAGGCCGTATCGCAGGTCATGCCCAACCTGCCATGTGATGCTGGGAATACGTGGCCGTCCCGATTGCGGCGGCCACGTAACATATCGTAACAAAGAGTGATTTGAGGCTGGAAAAGGGCGTTGGTACATAGTGTTGCGTAGAAACGGCATCTGCGCCGACGACAGCCGAAAGTCACGGTACGTAGAGGATAGAATTAAGAGTTTAGGCGGAGGTTGCTAGGGTGGAAATCTTGAACAGGACGGTGCGACGGATTGTTTCCGGCGGTCTCGTCCGACAGAAAACCCTGAAACACGATATCGATTGCGGGGGCATCGCCCTGCACAGCGGGCTGCCCGTCAAGATGCGCTTATGCGCTGCGGCACCAGGTTCCGGTATTCGGTTCCACCGCACCGATGTCGGTGCTGCTCAGGCGGATATACCCGCCAGTCATGACAATGTTGTTGATACGCGCCTTTGTACGACAATCGCGAACGAGCACGGGGTGAAGGTTTCCACCATCGAGCACCTGATGGCCGCTTTGGCGGGATTGGAAATCGATAACGCTATTATCAAACTCGACGCGGAAGAAGTGCCCGTAATGGATGGCAGTTCCGCGCCCTTTATCGCCATGATTGAGAAAGCTGGTGTTGTCGAGCAAAACCTGCCGCGCAAGGCTATCCGGATACTGCGCACGGTGAGCGTGCATGACGGATCGAAATTCCTAAAAGTGGAACCGTCGGAGACGCCGGTCGTTAACTTAGAGATTGATTTTGAGTGCGACAGGATCGGACGCCAGGCGCTCTCTTTGCCGATGACGAAGGATGCTTTCGTGGAAGATATCTCCGACGCGCGGACATTTGGGTTCCTGCATGAGGTTGAGGCCTTGCGGGAAATGGGCTTGGCCCGTGGCGGGTCACTTGAGAATGCGGTTGTGCTCTCCGAAGGCGAAGTGCTGAATGAAGAGGGACTGCGGTATAAGGACGAGTTCGTTCGCCACAAAATTCTCGACTGCATCGGCGATCTCTATTTGGCCGGCGCACCGGTTATGGGTGCCGTGAGCGGCAGCTGCAGTGGGCACGCGTTGAATAATGCGTTGTTGCACTCTCTGTTAGCGGATGAAACCGCGTGGGTTTGGGAGACGATAGAAACGGAAGAGCCCGCCGAGATCGCGACCTGGAACACAGAACCCGCGATGGTGCCGGTCTAAATCGATTCCCGGCGTTTTCGATTTAAAATTTCGGTATCCTGAATGCCTACTAGCTGTAGGCATTCAGGATACCGAATGCTATATATTTCCTCGTAAATAGCGGTACCTTGAAGAGCTTGGAAATGCGGCCGATAGTGGACCGATGCCTATAAAGCGTGAACATATGAAAATGCTTGGAAAATGGATCGTCATCGGGACGATTGGATTTCAGGTAATTGCCTGCGATTCGATTGATCTGCCGGGTCAATCGGAAGGCGACGAGCAGAAGAATTTTGCCGATCGATCGGTGGAAGCGCTCTACAACAATGCGATGGATAACCTGCAGGCGGGTTGGCATCAGACGGCGGCGCAGCTTTTCGACGAGTTGGAACGCCAACATCCGTATTCTGCCTGGGCGACCAAGTCTCAATTGATGGCGGCTTACTCTAATTATCAGCAGGGTTCTTATGATGAAGCGATCATCGGTTTGGATCGATTTATCGAATTACATCCCGGTCACCGCGATGTCGGGTATGCCTACTATTTAAAAGCGCTTTCATTTTA
>CAXAGK010000096.1:0-10658 GCA_963968305.1 uncultured Rickettsiales bacterium
AAACTACGGACTAATCTACACCGTCTTAACCGAAGGCGATGATGCCGTCCTGCGAGACGGACGGATCCTGGCGGACGCCATCACCGATATCGAATGCCCGGCATTGGTTCTGACAGGTGAGGAAGATGCGAACAGCACCCCCGCAATGGCGGCGGCCATGGCAGGGGCGTTTCCAGACGGTCGATCGGCAGTGATCCCGGTACTGCGCCATATGGGCCTTGCAGAAGACCCGGACGCCTTCAACGCGTTGCTGGTCCCTTTCTTGGAGGCATCTCTTTAGGGCCTTGCTCCTCTGAGTCGCTCGATCGATGAATCCACGCTATGCTGGGGCCAATGGCAGAGTTTCAATTACACCTTCTGAAGACGAAGCGGTTTCTACCGCTGCTCATCACCTTCTTCCTAGGTGCCGCCAACGATAATTTCTTCCGCAACGCGATGGCCATCCTGATCCTATACCGTCTCGCGGAGAATGCCGGAATTGACGGCAAACTACTGGTCACGCTGGCGGCAGGCATTTTTATTCTGCCATTCTTTCTATTCTCGGCGACCGCCGGACAGCTCGCCGACAAGTATGAGAAGTCGGGCCTCATCCGATGGGTCAAATTGGCGGAAATCGCCATCATGCTGTTCGGGGCCATCGGCCTGATTTTGGGCGAACCTTATTTTCTGCTCTTCGTGCTCTTTCTCATGGGTGTCCAATCCTCGTTCTTTGGACCCGTAAAATACAGCATCCTGCCCCTGCATCTGAAGCCGGACGAATTGATTGGCGGCAATGCCCTTATGGCATCAGGAACTTTCGTCGCCATTCTCCTCGGAACCATCGCCGGATCACTCATGATCCTTTCGGAGGCCGGCATCTGGATCATCGGCTTTGGCATCCTGTTGTTGGCCGTCATCGGATGGCTGGCGAGCCGACATATTCCCTCCGCACCACCCGCCAATCCCGACCTGATCGTCAGCTACAATTTCGCGTTGGCGACGTGGCGCATTTTGCGGCTGACCGCCGTCTCACGGCCGATATTTCTTTCGGTGCTGGGCATTTCTTGGTTCTGGGTCGTCGGCGCCACGCTGCTCTCTCAATTTTCGAACCTCGCCAGGTATACATTTCATGCGAATAACGAGGTCGTTACCCTGTTCCTCGCGACCTGCACGGTTGGTATCGCCATCGGCTCCCTGCTCTGCAACCGACTGCTGCGCGGGGAAGTATCGGCGAAATACGTGGCCTTCGGCGCGTGCGGCATCAGCGTATTCCTTGGAGACTTGTGGCTCTCCGCCCCAGCAATGGACAGCTTTACGGGCGCCTTCCGGGACATCCCGGCATTCCTTGAGGACGCGCAAACCTGGCGGGCTTTGTTCGATATCTTCGGCGTCTCCGTCTGCGGTGGCCTCTATACAGTGCCGCTATACGCCATTCTGCAAAGCCGTACGGTGGATGGGGAACGCTCGCGCATCGTTGCGGGCAACAACATCCTCAACGCGCTGTTCATGGTGTTGAGTTCGCTCGCCGCAACCGTCATGCTGGCGAACGGTGCCGCCGTGCCGGACATCTTCTTGGCGGTCGCCATCGCCAATCTAATATTCATTGTGTTGTTCTGGCGACTACGCTGACACATACCGCAGGACGAGGTGGTCCCATGGCGTTAAGCAAGCAAGAGATCAAACACTATCACGAGGCCGGATACGTCATTCCGGATTATCGATTGCCGGAGGAGACGCTGGAGTCCATCCGAGCTGACTATGACCGCTTGTTGGCGCGTCATCCTGAGTTCCACGATTACTGCCCAATGCTGTTGCGCTACGATCTCTCGTTTCTGAATTACGCGCGTGACCCCAATATCCTAAACATGGTCGAGCAAGTGATCGGGTCGGATGTCATTTTGTGGAACTCCAGCTTCTTCGCGAAACCGGCCGAGAACGGCAAAAAGACACCATGGCATCAGGACGGCGAATATTGGCCGCTGCGTCCGCTCGCCACCTGCACGGTCTGGCTCGCGATCGACGACGCGACGGTTGAGAACGGCTGTCTGAAATTCATGCCGGGCTCGCACAAAAACCGGAACCTACGGCCGCACCGCACGAACAAGGACCCGAATTTCACCCTGCATCAAGAACTGCTGGAGAGCGAGTACAACGATGATGAGGCGGTGCCGCTCGTCCTCGAAGCGGGACAAATGTCATTGCACGATGTCTATCTATTGCACGGTTCTGAGGCCAATAATTCCGGCACGCCACGGCGCGGTATGACAATGCGCTTCATGCCCGGCACCTCCGTCTTTGACCGCGCCGAAGCAACGCGCATGCATCGCAAGATGGGTGTAGTCGACCACGCGGAGCGCACAATCTATTTGATGCGTGGCGAAGACCGCACCGGTGAGAACGATTTTCGGATGCGGCTTTGAGCTTTCGCAAAAGAGCAGAAAATCCCGTAACGCTCAGGCCATAATGCCGGATTCGTTTCGCGCTTCGAAATGACAAAGATAAAAAAAGAATGGTCATTCTGGTGCGACCGATAGGTCGAACCCGGAACTATGGCCTGAGCCTCCCGGCTAAAACTGGCTCTAAATATTGAGTAGCTCTTTTACTTTTCCCGGCGCCAGGGCTTGGCCCGCGTATAGCTCGCCGTCAATTTCCAGGATCGGTGTCGAGCGGATCCCCGCGTCGTCGATCTTATCTTGCGCTTCTTCATCCATCATAAGATCGCGCGTGATGTATGCGATGCCATGGGATTCCAGAAATCGCTTCAACTGATCGCAGGGAACGCAAAACGGCGTCGTGTAGACGGTCACATCGCGGGTATCGTCGGCCATTAGATTTTTCCTTCCGCTTTCAGGCGGCGGTATTCGTTGTTCCGCTCTTCCCATTCGGCCTTGGCGCTTTCGTCCTGAAAGGGCTGTTCCTCGGTGAAGATCAGGCGTTTCCAATCCTCACCCTTGCCCCAGCGATATCCAGCCTCGCGCGTCGTGCGAGGGCCTTCCGCCTGTGCCAATAGGTCAAGCGCCTGTTGGAAGACATCGCGCTGCTCGGCCACATTGCCGGGCTCGCCGCATGGGCTGCCGAGCGGATAGTCGACAAACAGAAAGCGCGCCACGCCGCAATGCTCGACGATATCACGCGCGGTGCCGATCACCACGGTGGGAACCCCGTGCGCTTCAAGATACCTGCTGATCAGACTCACGGTCTGATGGCAGACCGGTCATATGGGAACGATGACGACCGCATCGATCCCGTCGGCCTGGCAATACTCAAGCGCTGTCGGCCCCTCTTCTTCGAGCACCTTGCGCTTGCTGTAATTATTATAGGCACCGTAGACCCGATCCGGCATTGAGCCGATCCGCCCATCCGCCAAGGCTTCCCGCATCCGATCGATCGGATAGAACGCATTGACGTCGTCGAGCGTCGTCGCGTTGCGGTCGAAATCGAGCGTGCGGCTATAGAGCTTTTGCGTCGGCGTGTCCGCCGGGATCGAATAGACGCCGCGAAAATGATCCTCGACGATGGGGTTCTCTTCCGTCTCCGGATCGAAATGCACCGCGACTTCGCTGGTGCCGAGTAATCCAACCTTGCATTCCGAAAGCGGTTTCGCGAGCGGTGTGAACGGCACATCGTCAAAATGCGCCCATTCGTAGGATTTATCATACCCCTGACTGAGATAGTAATCCCGGGTCCGGTCGATATAGCGTACGTGTTCCATCAGCCCGTCCAAATACGATGCGTCAATTGAGAGACAGTTTAGATTTTTTGACGCGATTGTCATGTGGCGCCGAGCCCCTCGACAGGGATGCCGAGAAGGTGCCCGTTATAAAAAACGCGAAACAACCCCATACACAGTATTAAAAAACCGCTGATTCGGGTATCGAAGGGCGTCCGTGGCCCGTAATCCACGATTGCGTCTTCATTTCACGTGTCAAAACGTGGTGATGGCATACCATAATTTCGACGTTTTGTCTATATGGAGATCCTCGCTCGTCCCACTTTACATCACTCCGCCGCCTGCGTCGTCAGGCCTTCCTCTATATCCCGCGCGTTCATGCGCGCGTCGCGCTCCACAGCATCCCCATATCCGCCACCACCGCCAGTGCGCATGATCAGGAGGTCGCCTTTCTTCAGCTCGACGCCCGCCTTGGAGCCGACGCGGATGGTCTCGCCGTCGCGCTTGATCAGGTTCTCCGCGCGGCGGCCAGGGCCGCCGCCGAAGACGCCTTCAGGAGCGATGCGGAAGCGGTCGCCATATGTGGCAAAAGTGATGCCGTCCTCCAGAATGCGGTAGCTCTTCTCAAAGCCGAGGCCGCCGCGATGTTTGCCTTTGCCGCCTGAGTCCGGGATCAGGGCGTAGTTTTCCACCCGGAAGAACCCGTAATCGAGCTCCATCGCTTCCATCGGGATGTTCGAGCAGTTGGAGAGCGCGCAATCGACGCCGTCGCAGCCATCGCTCGCGGCTCCACCGCCGTAGCCACCGCCGAAGATTTCCAGATAGATGTTGTACTTACCGTCGCGGAACTCGCTCAGGCATGCGGCAGTCGTCGTGTCGTATCCGGGCGCAATCACCTTTTCCGGCACAACTTGCGACAATGCCATCATCACAGCGTTGAAGACCCGGTAACTCGGCAACAAGCGGGCGCGCACCGGGGCCGGCGGCAGTGGATTGAGGATGCTGCCCTTCGGTGCGGTTACCTTGATCGCCCGCGTGCTGCCGTCGTTGATCGGCACGTCCGGGTCCGTCAGCACCGATTTCAGGCACGCGATTGCCGCCGCCTCGGTCGAAGCGAAGGGATTGTTCATATTGGTTTTTACCTGAGGGTCAGAGCCCGTGAAATCGACCTCGATCCCATCGCCGTCGATCGTCAGCTTGGCTTTGATGCGGACCGGTTCCTGCCCGATGCCGTCGTCGTCCAACATCGCTTCGCCCGTATAGGTACCGTCCGGCACGGCGCGGATGGCGCTGCGGATCCGGCGTTCGGCATAATCCAACATCTCAACCATGGCGGCATCGACGGTCTCCACGCCGAACTTGCGGCACAACTCGCGCATCCGCTCCGCGCCGATGGCGTTGGCGGCAAATTGCGCATTGAGATCGCCAATTGTCGCGTCCGGCATGCGCACATTGGAAGCGACGAAACGCTCAAGCCCGCCGCCGCTCCAGTCGCGGGAGAAGCTGTATTTCGTCGGCGGAAAGACGAGTCCTTCCTGGTGAATGTCTCCGGCATTCGGATTCAGGCCCGGCGCACCGCCGCCGAGATCGATGTGGTGGACAACCGTGGCACTGAAGCCAACTAACTCCTCCTGGAAGAAAACCGGCGAGAACAAGAAGATATCCGGCAGATGCTGGCCACCGTGATAGGGATCATTGTTGATGAAGAAGTCGTCCGGCCCGATCTCGTCCAGATCGTAGAGCTCCAGGCACGACCGAAACGTATGGGTGATCGAGCCCAATTGCAGCGCTATCAATTCCGCCTGCGCCACTACGTTGCCGCGCCGGTCGAGCAGTGCCGCTGAACAATCCTGAGCCTCGCGCACGATGGGGGAGTGTGCGGAGCGGATAAGCTTCGCGCCCATCTCATGTGCACCCGCGAGCAAAGCCCGTGTGATGACCGCTTGATCGACGGGAGATACGGTTTTCGCCATGGGTTCAACCTTCCTCGTGTTTCATCACGATATTACCGTGCCAGTCCGTCGCCGTCATCCAGCCGGGCGGCGCGTAGATCGTCGAGGTGCCGTCCTCAATCAAAAGCGGCCCGGCCATCGCCGTCGCCAGGACCGCGCTGCGCGGTAGAACTCGACATGTCAGCCGCTCGCCCCGATCCAGCATATCGATGTTGATGCCGTCTTCGGAAGTCGTGGCGAATCCATCACCCAGGTTGGGGATCGCCGAGGGTGCCACCTTGGCCCCGACACGGAAGGATACGATCTCGACCGGGTCGTTCGGCAGTTTAGAGAATTCGAAGATGCGATGATGTTCCTCGCCGAAGAGCGCCGACAACCGCTCCGCCGTCATCCCGCTGGCATCGCTTTCGGAAAGGGGCACTGTCACTTCAAAGGCCTGGCCAACATAGCGCATCTCCAAGGCCCGGTCGTATTCCACATCGCCGTCGATGCCGAGCGATTGGAGATATGCCAACACTTCGCCTTCCAACTCATCCAAAATTTCCCGCACATCCCCGACCGCAGCTTCGTCCAAACGCAATTTTCGGGTTCGCGCGCGATAGTGGATGTAATCGGACATCAGCAAACCGGCTGCCGACAGCACGCCTGCATGGGGTGGGACGATGACGGTTGTCACGCCTAATTCCTCCGCGACGCGGGCGGCATGAAGCGGTCCTGCCCCGCCGAACGGCACAATCGCGTAGCCGCGCGGATCACGCCCGCGCTCAGTCGAAACTTGTTGAATGGCACGGACGATATTGGATTCCGCCAGTTGGATGATGCTGTCCGCCAGTTCCTCGACACTCATGTCGATCTCTTTCGCCATCGAGACAAAGACCGAGCGGGACGCTTCGGGAACGACTTTCATCTGCCCGCCAAGGAACGAGTCTGCGCGCACGCTCCCTCTGATCATATGGGCGTCGGTTACGGTCGGCACGGTGCCACCACGCCCGTAACAAGCCGGACCAGGGTCCGCACCCGCCGATTGCGGCCCGACCCTTAGCAACCCGCCATCATCAATCCAGCCGATAGAACCACCACCCGCGCCCACGGTGACGATGTCGATGACAGGCGTTTTGACTGGCAATCCGTCAATCTTCGTCATCGACGCCAAATCGGGAACACCGTCGGAGATCAGCGACACATCCGTGCTCGTCCCCCCCATATCGAGAGTAATGAGATCGTGCGCGCCGGAGGCTTCCACCTGTCGCAGTGCGCCGATCACGCCGGCCGCCGGACCCGAGAAGAGCGCTGCTATGGCGTTGCGGGCCATGGCTTCCGCCGGCATCCGTCCGCCATTCGATTGCATGACGCTGAATTGGCCCGCGAACCCTTTCTCCGCCAAGGCTTCAACGAAGCGGCCGAGATAGCCTTCGATCACCGGCTGCACATAGGCCGCAAGGGTAGTCGTCGAGGCGCGCTCATACTCCCGGAATTCGCGGGTGACTTCATGACTGCAGGTAATACTGATCTGGGGATCGACGTCGCGTACGACACGCGCGACCGATTCCTCGTGCGAAGGGTTGAGATAGCCATTGAGAAAACAGATCGCGACGGCGTCGAAATCGCCCGATCCCAATGCTGCTTCAACAATCCCTGTGACCGCCAATTCGTCCAGGACACGCACAACATTGCCATCCGCGTCCATGCGTTCCGGTATCTCGAACGTGTCCCGGCGCGAGGCGACTGGTTCCGGTTTGTGGTAGTGCAAATCATAGATCGACCTCTTGTCATGCCGTTGCAACAGCAAGACGTCGCGGGTGCCTTGGGTCACGAAGAAACAGACCTTCGCGCCCTTGCGCTCCAAGACGGCGTTCGTCGCGACCGTCGAGCCATGCACCAGGTCCTCAATGGACGACGGCGAGATGCCTGCAGCGTCGATCGCGTTCAAGGCGCCCTTGTCCGGATTTTTCGGTGTACTGGGGACTTTCGCGACACGTAACTTTCCGTCCTCGATCAATACGAGGTCCGTAAATGTCCCACCGACTTCGACGCCTACCCGCATTCGCTACACTCCAAATTTCACTCGATCTTCGCTTACTGCGTTCCGGGTCGATTGGCAATGCGGGGAGCTGAAGTTCACCCCTGAGACAAACTATCGCGGCGATAGAGGATTCAAACAATTGATTTCTAAAGCCGCCCGGCGTAAGCCGTTATATCGAACGCTTCACCATGTGGACGAATTCGATATGACCCTGACTTCCCTGGACCCACAGGCCTTGGCAGCGGCGGAAACGCAGGCGGAGGCGCGCTATCGCGACCTTTGCGGACGCAATCTTGTGCTGGATATGACGCGCGGCAAACCGGCGCTGGATCAACTCGACCTGAGCGACGGCATCCTGACCGCCGTGGCTCCCGGCGAGTATATCGGCGAGACGGATGAGGATTACCGGAACTATGGCTTCGGCACCGGCATTCCGGAAGCGAAGCGCCTGTTCGCGGATTTTCTGTAAGTGGCACCCGGCGAGATCGTTATCGGCGGTAACAGCAGCCTTAATTTGATGTATGACACGGTCGCCGGGGCCGTGCTGTTCGGCATACCCGGATCGGAACGTTCCTGGCGCGACGAGACACCGCCGAAGTTCATATGTCCAGTGCCAGGCTACGACCGACACTTCCTGGTGTGCGAGAAACTCGGGTTCGAGATGCTCACCGTGGAGATGAATGACGACGGCCCCGACATGGACGCAGTAGAAATGCTCGTCGCCAACGATCCCTCCGTGAAGGCAATTTGGTGTGTGCCGAAATATTCGAACCCGACGGGTGCGATCTATTCCAATGTGGTTGTGGAGCGTTTGGCGGCAATGAAGACGGCTGCTCACGACTTCCAGATATTCTGGGACAATGCGTATGCGGAACATTATCTCGGCAATGGCCCGTCACGCGTGAAGAATATTTTGGAGACCTGTAAAGCGGCGGGCAACCCGGACCGGCCGCTATTGTTCGGCTCAACCTCGAAGGTGACCTATGCCGGTGCGGGCGTCGCCGTGATGGGTGGCTCCAAAGCCAATATGGCGGATGCGGCCGGGAAAATGTCGGTCGCCAATATCGGCCATGACAAAATTAACGAGTTGTGACACGTTCGGTTCTTTGGCGATCTCAATGGTCTCCGCTCCCATATGTCGAAACACGCGGAATTGATCGGCCCGAAATTTGCCGCGGTCGATGCAGCTTTGGATCGGCACTTGAACGGCAAGGGCATCGCAACCTGGACAAAACCAGAAGGCGGCTATTTCGTCAGTGTTGACGTGCTTGACGGGTGCGCGGCTGAAATTGTGCGCCTCTCGAACGAAGCCGGCGTTAAGCTGACCCCCGCCGGTGCGACCTTCCCAAAAAGCGAGGATCCGCGCGGCCGAAACATTCGCCTCGCCCCAACATTCCCGTCCTTAGAAGAGGTTAAATTGTCGATGGAGGTATTCTGCGCCTGTGTTGAACTGGTGTGTCTGCGCAAATTGACGGAAGCGGCCTAAAGCGCGGCCTTGCATCGCGCGTTATCCTCAAGCGGAATAGCAGATATGGATTTCTCGACACGCATTCGGGTCTACTGGGACGCGGCGATCCGCAAACTGCGCCGCGCCCGTGGACTACCGACCGACCCCTATCCCGCGCGACCGGAGGGCACCTATCTCAGCCCCTGGCTCGACCTCATTGCCACCATGGATGATATGCCGCGACGATACGCGCTCGATCCCGCCGATATTGACGACTGGCAAACACGGGCACGGGCCCGGCTCGCGGAATTAACAGGGTATGTTGCCGCCACAACTCCACCCACCATCGTTGACGTGCGAGGGCCGACGCCCCTTCCGCAATCACCCCATATCGAGAAAACCACCTATTACTTGCGGGTTCGCCCTCAATCGGATTTACCAGTCACCCTTCTTGTAGGCTCAACCGCCGACGAACCTCTACCCGTTTTTCTATATCTCGCCGGATCAACATCTGGCGTGCATCTAGGATGGGGCGAGACGAAGGTACCCATCGACCACCAGCGACTATCCATCGGAGCAGACATGGCGCTACAAGCCACTCGCCGAGGGTATCTCGGCGTGTGTGTCGAGCAGACCGGATATGGAGAAAAAGAAGAACGCGATTTGCCCAAGCGTTCCGCCGATCGAACGATTGATATCGCGCTTCACGCCGCCCTCCTCGGGCAATCTCTCCTTGGACTGAAGGCAATGGACGTCAGTGCAACCATCGATTGGCTATTAAGTTCCGCATGCCCGCACCCCATTGATCCCAAGCGCATTTTCCTGTTCGGGCATTCATCCGGAGGAACCGCGGCGCAATTCGCCGCCGCTCTCGACACCCGCATTCTAGGTACATTAGCCAGTGGCTCGGTTCGCCGCCTCTCTGAGTTCGTTGCAACGCGGGGTATCAGTAATGGGGAATTATTGGTCCCTGGCTTTTTTCAAGATTTCGAAAGCGATGACATTCTCGCTCTGATCGCGCCCCGACCATTTGTCGGCCTCTCCGGCATCGACGATCATATCTTTCCTTTTGACGGTGTGGCGCGCGCCATCGACGGCGCGCTGCCCGCCTATCGAAATTTCGACGCGGCGGACAAAATTGAAGCCGTCGCGGCGCCGTTCGGCCATCGGTATTACGCCGAAGAAAGCTGGCAAGCTTGGAGGCGCATTATCGATCCGGATTGTAGCGACGATCTACCTCGCGACTGACGTGAAATCTAAATTTCACATAACGCAGACCGGTTTAGCGCACACAACTCGTAAACAGTTCGTGAAACTTAGGCTTTCGCTTTAGCGTCACGAATTCACACGACCTAATATATGCCGCATGGATAATCGGAAAGCGGCTACAATACTAGCTGGCCCTCTCACACCTTCTGCACGGACCCTCGCTAATTACTGGATGGACGCCGTCGAACGCTATGGTGACCCTATAGCCTTGCGTTCGGAGGCTAACGAGCTCACGTATCGGGAGCTCGACCGAAGGGCTCAATCACTTGCGAATCGCCTTTCAAATGATGGCTTATCGAGAGGTCAGATATGCGGTCT